>JAYUBD010000300.1:0-6048 GCA_043740995.1 Caulobacteraceae bacterium
GGCACCCTACTCGACCACTTTACCCCCGCCGAGTGCGCCAACTATCTCGTCAACTCAGGCTACGCTCCATGCTGAAACGGTCACGCTCTAGCCGGATCACCTCCGGCGAAGAGTCGAACCAGCGGAACGGATCGTGGGTCTTCTTCTTACGGGCCATCTCGCCCGCCTAAACCCTACCTATTACGGCCCGGTGCATTTGACCTGACAAAGCCCGGCGGCCTTATCGCGGGTCTTGGTGACGAAGGATTCCAGCACCTCGCCCTCGTGATCGACGGCTCGCCAGAGGTAGCGGGTCTGGCCGTTGATCTTCACGTAGACCTCGTCGAGGTGCCACTGCCAGTGGGTGTGGGCGCGCATCCGGTCCACCCGCTTTCGGCGGATCTCGCCGGCGAACATCGGCCCGAACCGGTTCCACCAAAGCCGCACGGTCTCGTGGCAGATGTCGATGCCGCGCTCGAACAACAGGTCCTCGACGTTGCGCAGGGACAGCGGGTAGCGGACGTACATCATGACCACGAGGCGGATCACCTCTGGCGAGGAGTCAAAGTAGCGAAATGGGTCGGTAGAGCGGGCCATGACCGCGGCCTAGATCGAGTCCGTTACCTCGCTGCTAAAGTTTGGGCTGACAATGCCCTTCGCGAAAATACGCCTCAGAAGCGAAGCCCATATACAGCGTCGCATCACCGGTTATGTTAACGAAAGTTTAATGTCGCGCTTCTCGCGGCAACCACGACATCAGGGGTTGGGACATGTCCTTCAAGACCGCGCTTATCGCGAGCGCTTTCGCTATCGCCGCCGTGGCTGGCGCTTCCAGCGCTTCGGCCACCACCTGCATCGGGACCTGCGGGGCGCTGGGCCCAGACGGGGTGGTCACCGCGCCTCCCGGCGGAAGCAGCTACGGCTACGTGAGCACCCAGGGCGGTGTCAGCGGTGCCGGCCAGACGCCGCTCGGCGGCGGCACCAACGGTTCGGAATTCCACACTGACCCCTTCGCCGCGACCGCCGGCAATGTTCTGCAGTTCCAGTTCAACTACGTGACCTCTGATGGGGCCCAATATGCAGACTATGCCTTCGCCGAGTTGACGACGGTCCTGGACGCCCACGTCGCGTGGCTTTTCACAGCCCGCACCACTCCGACCGGCAACACCAGCCCCGGTATCGGTCTGGAAGCCAATGATTCCACTCTGACGCCGCTCACCAGCCCGATCATCCCCGGCGGACCGGTCTGGTCGCCCCTCGGCGGCTCGTCTGGCACCTGTTTTAACACGGGCTGCGGCTACACCGGCTGGATCCAGTCGGACTACACCGTCGCGACGACGGGCAGCTACAAGCTCCGGTTCGGTGTCTCGAACGATCTCGATACTCAGTATGATTCCGGCTTGGCCTATGCTGGCGCCAACATTGGCGGTGTTCCGATCCCCACCGGCGGCATCCCGGAACCGGCCACCTGGGCATTGATGATCGGCGGCTTCGGCATGGCCGGCGCGATGATCCGCCGCCGCAAGGCGCTCACCGCCTGATCCATCGTCTGGATCGTACGACCAGAGCCCCGGCCCTCTAGGAGCGCCGGGGCTTTTCATTGGTCGCGTTCTGGCAAGCTGAATGTCCGATTCCCCCCGAACCCGACATTCGCTGGGTCCGCTTTCGGGCGGGCGTCCAAAGACCGCTTTCGACCGAGGCTGTGTAAAAACGCGAACCGCACCATTTTCGGCGCAACAGTTTGGCCAGTATCCCGACTATGAGCCTCGCGTAGCCTCGCGCACGCAAGACTTGGCTCAAGAACGTCCGGCTGGCGGTAGAACCTTGCGCGAGATATTCGTCCGCCTGATTTTTTACACAGCCTCGACCCATAGCGGACGCCGCCCGTCTGGCGGCAAGGCGATGCAGACAATCGCAGTTGCGGTCATTCTACGTTGGGGATCTTGACGACGACGCCCTTCGCCTCGGGGTCGTTCCCGTCCTTCACCACGGTGATGTAGAGGTCCTTCTCATCAGGTCCGAAAGCGACGTTGGTTGTGTTCTCGCCTGCGGCGATATCGAACACGTGCAGCAGGCACCCCGTTGGCGAAATTTTCAGGACCTTCGCGCCGAACGCCTGGGCCGGCACTGTCAGACCAAAATGGTTTGTTAGGTTTTTGGCGCTAGTTGAATGCGGTCGTTGGTGGTTCTTGTCGGTTGCCGGGTCTAGTCCTGTCTCTGAGAGCCCTGCCGGCTGTCCAAATAACGGGGCGCCGAGGCCCAAAACCGACAGCTTTCGGATTTGGGCTGACAGTGCCGACATACATCATCACGACCAACCGGATGACCTCCGGCGAGCTGTCAAAGTAGCGAAACGGGTTCGTCGATTTGGCCATCCGACCCAGTTACCGCGCGCCGATTAGCACCTCATGAAGTTTGCGCTGACAACACCCTCGCGATGAATGGGGCGGTCCCGACGGGCCGCCCGATCATCTCGGCCTTGCGCAACGCCTCGCTCATCGTCTGGTCCTCCCCCGCCGCGATCCGCGTTGTGAAATCCGCAAAGCGCTCAAGCACCGGCGCGGTTGCGGTCAGGCCGCGCGGGCTTGCGGGCCGATAGGATAGCCGTCTAACTGTGAGGAACGGCAGAGGCGCGACCTCCGCCGTCAACGCCGAATTGGGACGCCTGGCCATGACCTTGACCGAAACCCAAACCGCCGTCCCCGCGGCGGGCCCAACCGCGAAACACTACGGCGCGGTTATCGTCGGCGGAGGCTTTGCCGGGCTCTATGCCCTGCACAAGTTGCGCGGACTGGGGTTTTCCGCGCGGGTGTACGAAGCCGGCGACGGGATCGGCGGCACTTGGTTTTGGAATCGTTATCCCGGTGCTCGGGTCGATATCCAGAGCCTGGAATACTCCTATCAGTTCGACGAAGCGTTGCAGCAACAATGGGATTGGTCCGAGCGCTATGCGCCGCAGTCCGAATTGCTGGATTACGCCAATCACGTCGCCGACCGTTTCGACCTGTGGCCCGATATCCAACTCGATACCCGCGTCGCCGCCTTGAGCTACGACGACGTGACCGGCGTATGGCGGGCGACCACCGATCAGGGCGAGACGGTGACCGCCGATCACGTGGTGATGGCTACGGGTTGCCTGTCTTCCACCAACACGCCCGATTTTCCCCGATTGGCGAGTTTCAAAGGCCGGCTGCTGCACACCGGCCGCTGGCCTAAGGAGCCCGTGGATTTCTCCGGGCGACGGGTGGGAATAGTCGGTACAGGCTCTTCGGCGATCCAAACGATACCGCTGGTTGCGGCTCAGGCGGCCCACCTGACGGTGTTTCAGCGCACGGCCAACTTTTCGGTGCCCGCGCACAACGGTCCGATCCCCGACGCGGTCGTGCTCGACGTCAAGTCCCGTTATGCCGACTATCGCGCCGCCAACAACCTCACCGCCTTGGGCGCCGATTGGGATTACCGCGAAGATACCGCCATGGAGCACACGGCCGAAGAACGCGACGCGGAGTACGAGCACCGTTGGGCGCGCGGCGGCCTCAGTTTCTACGGGTCCTACGCCGACCTGCTGGTCGATCCCGTGGCCAACAATACCGCCGCCGAGTTTATTCGCGGCAAGATCCGCCAAATCGTCAAGGACCCGGCGACCGCCGAAAGGCTGTGCCCCACCGCGGCTTTGGCCTGCAAACGCATCTGCGTGGATACAGGATATTACGCCACCTACAACCGGCCCAACGTCGCCCTGGTCGATGTGAAGGCTGCGCCGATCGAAGCGATAACCGCGACCGGCTTGCGCACGTCCGACGCCCAGTATGAATTTGACGATTTGATCCTAGCCACCGGGTTTGACGCCATGACCGGCCCCCTCACCCGCATGGATATTCGCGGCGTCGGCGGCATGGGGCTCAAGGAGGCCTGGGCGGAAGGGCCGAAGAATTATCTCGGCCTGTGCGTCGCCGGATTTCCCAATCTATTCATCGTCGCGGGCCCCGGCAGCCCGTCGGTCCTGACCAACATGCTCCCGTCGATCGAGCAACACGTGAACTGGATCGGCGCGGCCGTGGACTATTTGCGCGCCAACGGGCTCAAACGCATCGAGGCTCAGGTTCCGGCGCAAGACGCTTGGGTCGCCCACGTCAACGAAACGGCCGCCCCGACCATCCTGCCAACCTGCAATTCCTGGTATCTCGGCGCCAACATCCCCGGCAAACCCCGCGTCTTCATGCCCTACCTCGGCTTCGCTCCCTATGTCGCCAAATGCGAGGAGGTCGTTGCCAAGGGATACGAGGGATTTGACTTGGCGTAGTCGTCGGAACGCCGAACTCTACCCGACCCGCGCCGACTTCGGGACGGAAGCAGGGCGCGCGACCGGGGACGTCGCCGCCGCCGCCGCGCAGGTGTTTCCCCGTCAAAGGTGCGGCTGCCGCCCCGCCGCGCAGTCGGCGCGGAACGCGGCCAAGATTACGGTGACATCGGTGCTGACAGGCTAACGATAAAAGGTGTCCGGTTCGGGCCGGCTGGCGAAAATCCACCGGCGCCCTGGACGACTGAGCAGCCGGCAGGCAGTCGGAGACCATGAATCCCATATCGTTCAAACGCCATCGGTTCCCGCCGGACGTGATCCGCTACGCGGTGTGGCTGTATTTTCGTTTCACGCTAAGCGTACGGGATGTCGAAAAACTACTTGCTCAGCGGGGCATCGAGGTTAGCCGCGAGGCGGTGCGCTGCTGGCCTGCGCCCGCCGTCCAGGATTGCCACCGCCACGGAAGCAGATTGCTTCCCCCCACCCACAGGGCTCCTCTCGGCCCAAATGAACAACTGGGTGACGGTGTTATTTGATACAAGAAATCGTTGACTTCGGGACAATATCTTGATACAAGAAAGCAAGAAATGGAGAAACGAGATGACCGATTCCAGACCCCTTATCTGGCTCACCGCCGCCCGCGTCCGCGACGCGGCCCATGCAAACGGCGATGAATTCGTAGCCGCGGCTTGCAGCCGCGTCATCATGAGCTGCATCCTCCCGCGAAAATGGCCGCGCCGGGCGGAAGATGTGGCCATCGTCCACGATTTTGCCGAGGCCTGCTAGTGGGCCGCCCCGCCCGTCCCACAAAGCGCGTTCTCGTCCTGGTCCGGTTTGAGCCGGACGAGTTGGCGCTGTTGGACGAGCTGTGCGGCGGACCTGGTGCAAGGCCGCCGCAAGGCAGGCGCGGCCCATGGGTGCATGACGCCGCCATGGCGGCCATCCGGCGCGAACTCAAAAGGCGCTAGCCAATATCCCTAGCCGTGATCGATTATGTTCGCTGAGCCCACAGTCTGTAGCGTCTCCCGCGCGAATTCCCCCGGTCGCGCATGACAGTGAGTATTTCTCCCGTTTCGTCTGCAATGATCATGGCCAGCGAGGTCAGGCGGTCGGCCAGAAGGCCGAGGGTTTCACGAAGGTATTGGCAGGGTAAAGCCACAATTGGGATTCGGGCCTCATGAGCTCTTTGGGAAGACGGCGTTTCCCAATAAAAACAGTGCTCCCGATTTCGCCCAACCGCTCTCAGAAGGTGTGGAATCTCTCTATCGGGCGAATTGTGGCTTTAACATGCCAATACCACCCAGGCCGCCTGAACGCGGGCAAGGGAAGGGGTCATTTCGGCCGCAGTGAGTTTACGTGTCAAAGCCCCTGGCTCCCCTGAAGGCGGCCTGTTCGAGAAGGCCAAATACGAGGTCGGCTGGGGTGGCGTCCAAAATTCCCAGCCCAAGAGAATGTCTGACGTCGCCTGGGCTTAAGCCATCTCGATATTCTTAGCCTGATAATGGACCATGGGATCTGGGCCGCGACCGGATCGCTTCAGACCCTTGTTTTCAGATTTCAGGATCCAGGCGATTTTTGCCTTGGATATGATTTTTATGATCGCTTGGGTAGCCGAACGAACCTCGGACGCTTGGCGCCGGCGCGATCATAAAGCTTCGCGATCGCCACCTCGGCGGCGTCGAAATCAGCCGGCGTGGTGGAGCGCCCGACTGCAAGCCATTCGTGGAGGGCGTCGTCGATGATCTGCCGACGCTCCGAGGTGGGGCCCA
>JAYUBD010000301.1:0-6043 GCA_043740995.1 Caulobacteraceae bacterium
GGGAAGGGGATATCCTCGACGCCTTCCATCAGGCGGATCAGACGATCGTGGTCATCCTCCTTGCATGGCGCGAAACCGACGCCGCAATTCCCCATCACCACGGTGGTGACGCCGTGCCAGGCCGAAGGCTGCATGTGCGCATCCCAGGTTGCCTGACCGTCATAGTGGGTATGGATATCAACGAAGCCCGGCGTGACGATCCGGTCGGCGGCGTCGATCTCCTCGGCGCCCGCCCCGTCCACCTGACCGACCGCGACGATCAGCCCGTCTTTGACCGCGACGTCCGCATCGAACGGCGCGCCGCCGGAACCATCCACCACGCGTCCACCGCGGATGACCAGATCATAGGCGTGTTTCATCGCCGGCTCCCTAAAGGCATAACATTGATCACATTAGCCGCTCGCCGGGTGCGGTCCGTCAAGAGCGCGCGCGGTCGCGGCGGGAAGTTTTTCTTGCAACCCCGGGCAGCGGGATTCCGTTTCCAAGCCGCCGCGAAACGCCTAGGTTCGTGGGGATCGCCCCTTAAAATCCCGCGAGGCCCCCATGACCGCCCCCCACCAGGATCCGCATCCGAGCCATGTCCGCGCCGGCCGCGGCAAGGTCTATGACTCGATCATCGAAACCATTGGCGACACGCCGCTGGTCCGCCTGCCGAGGCTGAGCGCCGAGCTCAAGCCCAAGGGCATTGTGCTGGCCAAGCTGGAATTCTTCAATCCCCTGGGGTCCGTCAAGGACCGCATCGGCATGGCGATGCTCGACGCGTTGGAAGCCGAGGGCAAGATCCACGCCGACACCACCATCATCGAGCCGACCAGCGGCAATACCGGCATCGCCCTGGCCTTTGTCGCCGCCGCCCGCGGCCTGAAACTGATCCTGGTCATGCCCGAAAGTATGTCGATGGAACGCCGCAAGATGCTGCTGCTGTTGGGCGCCCGCCTGGACCTGACGCCGGCGGAAAAGGGCATGGTCGGCGCCGTGGCACGCGCCCGCGAACTGCTGAGCGAGATCCCGGGCTCGGTGATGCCGCAGCAATTCGAGAACCCGGCCAACCCGGCCATTCACCGCGCCTCCACGGCCGAAGAAATCTGGAATGACACCGCCGGCGGCGTCGATGTGGTGATTTCCGGGGTCGGCACGGCCGGCACCATCACCGGCATCGGCCAGGTGCTGAAGGCGCGCAAGCCATCGCTGCGCATGGTGGCGGTGGAGCCGTCCGCCTCGCCCGTACTGTCGGGCGGCGCGCCCGGGCCGCACAAGATTCAGGGCATCGGGGCTGGCTTCGTGCCGGCCATCCTTGACCGCGGCGTGATCGACGAGATCATCCAGGTCACCAATGACGACAGCCTGGACATGGCCCGCAAATGCGCCCGCGTTGAGGGGATTCCGGTCGGAATCTCCTCCGGCGCCGCTCTGACCGCCGCCTTCGACGTGGCCTCGCGTCCGGAAATGGCCGGCAAAATCATCGTGACGATCATCCCAAGCTTTGCCGAACGCTATCTCTCGACGGCCCTGTTCGACGGCGTTTGACGGACGTTTTCAGCCCGGAGAAGCGCGCCGCCGTCATGCGGCGCGTCAAGGACCGGGACACCGCGCCGGAACGCGCGGTCCGCCGTCTGATCTGGTCGCTCGGCGGCCGCTACCGGCTGAACCGCGCCGACCTGCCCGGCAAGCCCGACATCGTGCTGGCCGCTCGTCGCCTGGCGATCTTCGTGCACGGCTGCTTCTGGCACGGCCACGACTGCCCCCGCGGCGCCCGCGTGCCCCAGACGAACCGCGACTATTGGCTGGGCAAGATCGCCGCCAACCGCCGGCGGGACATGGCGGCGCGGGCCGCGCTGGAGGCCGCGGGCTGGCGGGTCGAGACGGTCTGGGAGTGCGCCCTGAAGGACCCCGCCACCCTACGAAGCCGGGCCGAGACCTGGATGTCAATCGGCCCGCCCCGGCATGCGGAGGGAAAGACGATGCGAACGATCGGCGAGGGCGGGGAGGCTGACGGGTCGGCGGTGGGGATGATGAACAGCACATCGCGACCCTGACGGCGGAGCCGTCCCTGGCCATGCGGGGGAGGCGGCTACTCCACCACGACTTCGGTCGTCACCGAGTTTGCAATGAAGCACTGCTCATGCGCGGTGTGATGCAAGGCGGTGATCTGGTCGGCGGTCGGGCGACGGTCGCCCGACCAGGTGATCGCGGGCCGCAGCACCACGCGGGTCACGGCCATCTTGCCGCGCGCCACCCGGGCCAGGGTTCCCTCGGCCTCGTCGCGATAGGCGGCGATGACCCAGCCCGCCCGCCGCGCGAGGTCGAGAAAGGTCAGCATGTGGCAGGCGCTGAGCGCGGCCGTGAACGCGGCCTCCGGATCGACGGCCTCGGCGCTCGACCACGGGGCGGGGACCACGGCGGGCGAGGCCGAGCCGGCCACGGTGACGCCGCCCTCGAAGGTCAGGCTGTGCAGCCGGCTGTAGCGGCCGGCTGCGAAATCGCCGTCGCCGAGCGACCAATCGACCGTGGCGGCGTGCAGGCTCATCTCACAAGGTCCCTCTTTCAAAGTGTGCGGGCGATCAACACCTTCATCACCTCATTGGCCCCGCCATAGATCCGCTGGACGCGGCTGTCGCGATACATGCGCGAAATCGGGTATTCATCCATATAGCCCCAGCCGCCAAACAGTTGCAGGCACTCGTCGATGATCTCGTTCTCCAGGTCGGTCACCCAGTATTTGGCCATCGAGGCCTTGGCGGCGTCGAGCTTGCCTTCCAGGTGCTGGCCGATCAGCCAGTAGACGAACACCTTGGCGACCGTCGCCTTGGTCTTGCATTCGGCCAGCTTGAACTTGGTGTTATCGAAGTCGATCAGTTTCTTGCCGAACGCGCCGCGCTCCTTGACATAGGCGATGGTCAGTTCCAGCGCCCGCTCGATGGCGCCGACGCCCTGGATGGCGATGTTGAGGCGCTCCTGAGCCAGCTGGTTCATCAACTGGAAGAAGCCCTGGCCTTCGTCGCCGCCCAGACAGTTGCTTAACGGGACACGGGCGTCGTTGAAGAACAGTTCCGAGGTGTCCGCCGCCTCCTGGCCCAGCTTGGCAAGGTTGCGCCCGCGCTGGAATCCCGGGGTCTCATCGGTTTCAACCACGATCAGCGAAACGCCCCGGGCGCGCTGTTCGGGGTCGGTCTTGGCCACCACCAGCACCAGGTTCGCCGTCTGGCCGTTGGTGATGAAGGTCTTCTGACCATTGATCACATAATGGTCGCCGTCCTTGCGGGCGACCGTCTTGATCCCTTGCAGGTCGGATCCCGCCCCCGGCTCTGTCATGGCGATGGCGGTGACATAGCGACCGGTGCAGATGCCAGGCAGCCAGCGGCGCTTTTGCTCTTCGGTCCCGTAAAGCAGGATGTAGGGCGCGACGATGGCATTGTGCAGCGAGATGCCGAAGCCATCCACCGCCTTGGCCGCGAGTTGCTCCATCAGGATCACCTCATGGCGATAATCGCCGCCGGCCCCGCCCCAGTCTTCGGGGATGGAGAGGCCGAGCAGCCCCGCCTCGCCGGCCTTGGTCCAAAGATCGCGATCGACGACGCCGTTGGCGCGCCAGCGGGCGGTGTCTTCAGGCGTGGCGTGTTCCTCAAAGAACCTGCCGACCGCGCGCTCAAAGATGTTCAAATCCTCTTCCGCCAGGAAGGCGGGGCGTTCAACGTCGAGCACGGGCATGGTCAGAAGGCCTCAGCGGGAAAGGACATCAGGGTGGCGGCGCCGCTCTTGAGCTTGGCGAGTCGCCCCGCGGTGTCGGGCAGGATGCGTTCGATGAAGTGGCGACCGATGATCAGCTTGTTGGCGTAGAACGGGTCGGTATCGCCGTTCGCGGCGCGGGCCAGGGCGGCCTTGGCGATCAGCGCCCACATATAGGCAAGACCGGTCAGACCGAACAGGTGCATATAGTCGGTGGACGCCGCCCCGGCATTGTCGGGATTGGCCAGACCGTTCTGCATCAACCACAGGGTCCCGTCCTGCAATTGGGCCTTGGCCCCGGCCAGCGCCGCGACGAACGGCGCCAGACCGGCATCGCTTTTGTGGTCTTCGACGAAGGCGTCGATCTCGGCGAAAAAGGTCATCGCCGCCCGGCCGCCATGGGCGCCCAGCTTGCGGCCGACGAGGTCCAGGGCCTGGACGCCGTTGGTCCCCTCATAGATCAGGGTGATGCGGCAATCGCGCAGATACTGGCTGACCGGCAGGTGTTCGGTAAAGCCGGCCCCGCCATGCACCTGCATGGCATCGGAACAGACGTTGAAACCCCGATCGGTGAGGAAACCTTTCAGCACCGGCGTCAGCAGGCCCATATAGTCGTCGCAGCGCTGGCGGACGGCTTCGTCCGCATGAATGCGCGCGAGATCGCCGCACAGGCCCGTCCAGAACAGGAAGGCGCGCCCCCCTTCGAGGATCGCGCGGGCATCAAGCAGCATGCGGCGAACGTCGGGATGCACCAGGATCGGATCGGCGGGACCGTCCGGGTTCTTCGGACCGGTGAGCGCGCGACCCTGCAGACGGTCGCGGGCGAAGCTCGCCGCCGCCTGATAGGCCGCCTCGCCCTGGCTGAGCCCTTGCAAACCCACCCCAAGACGCGCCTCGTTCATCATCACGAACATGATGGCGAGACCGCGATTTTCTTCGCCCAGCAGCCAGCCGGTCGCCCCGTCATAGGCCATGACGCAGGTGGCATTGCCGTGGATGCCCATCTTTTCTTCCAGGCCGGCGCAGACCAGGCTGTTGCGCGCGCCCGGTCGGCCCTCAGTGTCCGGAATGAATTTGGGCACGATGAACAGGCTGATGCCCCGGGTGCCGGCCGGGGCGCCCTCGATGCGGGCCAGGACCAGGTGCACGATGTTTTCCGCCAGATCGTGCTCGCCGCCGGAGATCCAGATCTTCTGGCCGCTGATCTTGTAGGTCCCGTCGACGACGGGCGCGGCCTTGGTGCGCAGCAGGCCCAGATCCGTGCCGCAGTGCGGTTCGGTCAGGTTCATGGTGCCGCACCATTGGCCCGACGCCAGCCTGGGCAGATAGAGGGCTTTTTGGGCGTCGGAGCCGCCATGGTGGATGGCCGAATAGGCGCCGTGAGTCAGGCCCGGATACATGGAAAACGCCATATTGGCCGACGAACTCATCTCGCTGAAGGCGAGATTGACCACTGCCGGCAGGCCCTGGCCGCCGAACGCCGGATCGGCCCCAAGGCCCGGCCAGCCGCCGTCCACCAGCGCCCGATATGCAGCCTTGAACGGCGCCGGCGTGGTGACCGTATGGTCGGGCCGCCATTGGCAACCTTCCTTGTCGCCGACGCTGTTGAGCGGCGCCAGCACCTCGGCGCAAAAGTCGCCGGCCTGGCCCAGGATCTGTTCGACCAGATCATAGGAGGCGTCGGCGAAGCCCGGCAGGTCGGCATACTGTTCGATGGCCAACACATCCCGCAGCAGGAACAGGTGCTCGCGGACCGGGGGATGGTAGGTCATCGGATCTGGGCGTGTCTGGCGGACGAGGCGTCGCGAAGCGCCGGAACCAGCGCGCCGGGCTCCATAGGGTCAGGCAACAGGTCCGGACGCACCCTGGCCAGCATCGCCTCCAGTCGGGCGCACGCCTCATGCAATTCAGCGATGGCGTGTTCGATATCGTCGCGCTTCTGTTCAAAGGCGACGATGCGTTCCTTGAACTTGCGAACGGCCTTGGCATTCTGGGCCGCGCCGCCGTCCTGTTTGTCATACAGCTGGAGAATTTCGCGGATTTCCGCAAGCGACAACCCCACCCGCTTGCCGCGCAGAATCAGTTGCAGGCGCGCCCGGTCCTTATAGGAATAGACGCGGTTCAGTCCCTGGCGGGCGGGGGCCAGCAGACCCTTGTCCTCATAGAAGCGCAGGGCCCGCGGCGTGCAGGTGAACTCCAGACAAAGCTGGCGAATGGTGAAGGTCCGATCCGGACGCCTAAGTTCAGTGGGCATGACGACGGCTCCTCAGTATGTTTCCCGCGCGAGGCTCTGAGGCCCCGTGGCGCGATGATTGCT
>JAYUBD010000302.1:0-6038 GCA_043740995.1 Caulobacteraceae bacterium
TGGGCATCAGCGCCGACCTCCGCCCGGCCCAAAGCTTGAATCTGATTCGCGAGCCCGTGGGAATCCCTCACGATTCAAGCCAGCTTCATTCCGCTCTAAGCTCGGAATATCAGGCCTGGCGGGACGGGGGCACGTTGCAGGTTCAGGTGGGATCGACACGCCTGTCCTACCAGGCGAGAGCCATCGAAGACCTCGACGCCATGCTCGCGGCGCGCGCCAACTGGGTCGCGCTTGGCAATGCCGACGAGGGCAAGCCCGTTGTTCAGGGCACGGTTGAAGCCTGGGCCAGAGCGCCAGAGAACCCGGTCGGCGGCTATTACGGCCTGCGTAAGGGCTATCGGGGGCGGTTCGCCAACTATGTGACACCGATCCTTGAAGCGTTGGGCCTCGCCGAGCTTGAGCACGGGGCGCGCAACAATCGCGTGAGGCTGCGTTAGATCCGCTCGATGATAATCGCCGGGGCCATGCCGCCGGCGGCGCACATGGTGACCAGACCGCGCTTCAGGCCGCGGCGTTCCAGTTCATCCAGAACCGTGCCGATCAGCATCGAACCGGTCGCGCCGATCGGATGGCCAAGCGCGCAGGCGCCGCCGTTCACATTGACCTTTTCACGGTCGAGCTTCAGGTCGCGGATGAACTTCTCGGCCACCACCGCGAAGGCCTCGTTGATCTCCCAGAGGTCGATATCGTCCACCGTCAGGCCGGCCTTGGCCAGCACCTTGCGGGCCGCCGGGACCGGGGCGTTCAACATCAGGGTGGGGCAATCGCCGATATTGGCGGTGGCGATGATTCGCGCGCGGGGCTTGAGACCGTGCTTGTCGGCATAGGATTTCGAGGCCAGCAGGATCGCCGCGGCCCCATCGACCACGCCGGAGGAATTCCCCGCATGGTGTACGCCCGACCATTTCAGGTCCGGATAGCGTTGGTTGATCGCCTGGCGGAACGTGGTCCCGTCCGGCTGGATCGACATGTCGGCGATCATGTCGAACGAGGCTTTCAGGCCGGCGAGACCCTCGGCGGTGGTCTGGGGTCGGGGGAATTCCTCGTGGTCGAGGGCGACGGAGCCGTCTTCATGGTATACGGCGATCAGGCTCTTGGCGAACCGGCCCTCACGGATGGCGACCTCGGCCCGGCGCTGGCTCTCCAAACCCAAAGCGTCGACATCGGCGCGGGTGATGCCCTGCATGGCGGCGATGGCGTCGCCGCACACACCCTGATGCGATTGCGGATGCAGGACCTGCAGCGCCGCGTTCCCCGAGCCCATGCCCAACGGCTTGAGACCGGCGGCCGCTTCCTCGGCGCCGATGGTGGCGGTGTACGACATCATCTCAACGCCGCCGGCGATCACCAGATCTTCCATGCCGCTCATCACCTGGGCGGCCGCCAGATTGACCGCCGTGATGCCGCCGCCGCAGAAGCGATCCAGCGTGACGCCGCTGGCGGTAATGTCAAAGCCGGCGGCCAGGGCGGCCATGCGCCCGAGGTCGCCGCCTTGCTTGCCCTTCTGGGTGCTGGTGCTGAAGATCACGTCATCGACGTCAGCCGTATTAAGGTTGTTGCGGTCCTTCAGCGCCCGCAGAACCGTGGCCCCCAGATGCTGCGGGTGAAGGTGAGACAAGGCGCCCTTGCCGGGCTTGCCGATGCCCCGGGGGGTGCGGACGGCGTCGATGATAAAGGCGTCGGACATGGAAAACCTTTCGGACGGGAATCGGGAGGATGAAGGCGTTTGTCGCAAATCGATGATCGTTTGGCATGATCGTCGAAAATCAGGCAGAGTCCACCCTCTCAGAGCGCCGCCCGGCGGCGCTCAAACTTTCCGGAGCCGCCAGCATGCAGATCACCGCTGAAACCGCCGCCGTCGTAACCGGCGGGGCCTCCGGCCTCGGCCGGGCCAGCGCCACCGCGCTCGCGGCGGCGGGCGCGAGAGTCGCCATCTTCGACATGAACGCCGAAATGGGCGAGGCGGTCGCCCAGGAAATCGGCGCACTGTTCTGCAACGTCAATGTCACCGACGAACAAAGCGTCATCGACGGCTTCGCCAAGGCGCGGGCCGCCCACGGGCAGGAGCGCATCCTGGTGCATTGCGCCCAGACCTCGCGCGGCGGCAAAACCATTTCGCGAGACCGGGTGACCGGCGAGTTGAGGCGGTTCTCCACCGAAAACTATGAGTATTCGGTGCTCGGCATTCTGGTGGCCAGCTATCGTCTGGCGTCGCTGAGCGCCCTGGGCATGGCCGCGGCCGACCCGCTTGAGGATGGCGAGCGGGGCGTGATCACCCTCACCGCCTCGGTGGCGGCGATGGACGCGCAGGTCGGCCAGGTCGCCTATGGCTCGGGCAAGGCCGGGGTCAACGGCCTGGTCCTGCCGATCGCCCGCGATTTGATGGATCTGGGCATCCGCATCAATTCGATCATGCCCGGCATCTTCGCCACACCGCCGATGCTGGGCGTGCCGCCCAAGGTGCTGGCGGTGCTAAGCGAGGCCGTGCCGTTTCCCAAACGCCTCGGGAAGCCGGAGGAATTCGCCTCGCTGGTGCTGGAATTCGTGCGCAACACCTATTTCAACGCCCAGACCATCCGGTTGGACGGCGGCATCCGCATGCCGGCCAGATAGACCGAGGCCGCGCCAACCCAATCGGCGCAAGCCGCTAGTCCTGCGGCGGCGGACCCAGAATATCGCGTTTGCCGGCGTGATTGGCGCTGGTCACCACGCCCTCCCTTTCCATCCGCTCGATCAGGGACGCGGCGCGATTATAGCCGATCTGCAGGCGTCGCTGAATATAGCTGGTGGAGGCTTTGCGATCGCGCAGCACCACGGCCACGGCCTGGTCGTAGAGCTCATTGCCGCCGCCGCCGCCATCGCCCGGAGCGTCGCCGCCATCGCCGTCCTCGTCGGGCGAGGCGGTGACATCGTCCAGATAGTTGGGCTCGCCCTGATCGCGCAGGAATTTGGCGACCCGGTCCACCTCGGCGTCGGAGACGAAGGGGCCGTGCAGACGCGTCACGCGCCCGCCGCCGGCCATGTACAGCATGTCGCCCATGCCCAGCAGCTGTTCGGCGCCCTGTTCCTGCATGATGGTGCGGGCATCGATCTTGGAGGTGACCTGGAAGGCGATGCGGGTCGGGAAGTTCGCTTTGATCGTGCCGGTGATTACATCCACCGAGGGGCGCTGCGTCGCCATGATCAGATGGATGCCGGCCGCCCGGGCCATCTGCGCCAGGCGCTGCACCGCGCCTTCGATATCTTTGCCGGCGACCATCATCAGGTCGGCCACCTCGTCGATCACCACCACCAAATAGGGCATCGGTTCGGGCCGGATCTTCTCCTCCTCGAAGATCGGCCGACCGCGTTCATCGAACCCGGTCTGGATGGTCCGCACGAAATGTTCGCTCTTGGCGAGCGCCTCCCTGGCCCGCTCGTTATAACCGGCCACATTGCGCACCCCGATCTTGGACATCCGCCGATAGCGGTCCTCCATTTCGCGCACGGTCCATTTGAGCGCGACGATCGCCTTCTTGGGATCGGTGACCACGGGCGCGAGCAGGTGCGGGATGCCGTCATAGACTGACAGCTCCAGCATCTTCGGGTCGATCATGATGAATCGACACTGTTCCGGCGACAGTCGATAGAGAATCGACAGGATCATCGCATTGACCCCCACCGACTTGCCCGAGCCGGTGGTCCCGGCGATCAGCAGGTGGGGCATCTTGGCCAGATCGACGATATAGGGCTCGCCGCCGATGGTTTCCCCGAGCGCCAGAGGCACGGCCTGCGTCGCCTTTTCATATTCGGCGCTCGACAACAGGTCGCGCAGAAACACGGTTTCGCGGCGGCTGTTCGGCAGTTCGATGCCGATGGCGTTGCGGCCGGGCACCACGCTGACGCGGCAGGCGGCGACGCTCATCGACCGCGCGATATCATCGGAGAGGGCGACAACGCGGGCGGATTTCACACCCGGCGCAGGGACCAGCTCATAGAGCGTGACCACCGGCCCTGGCCGGATCTGGTCAATCTGGCCACGCACGCCGAACTCGGCCAGCACGCTTTCCAGAAGTTGGGCATTCTGCCGCAAGGCGCTTTCGTCGACTGACGCGACGCGCACATGCGGCTTGGCGAGCATCGACAGTTCGGGCAGGCGAAAACCGCCAGACTCGTCGAACGGCAGGGTGGGTTGCAGTTCGCGCTCTTCGCGACCCGACAGCCGGGCCGGCGTCTTGGGGGGCTTGATCGCCATGGCCGACAGGGTCGGGTCCGTCGCCGCCACCGCCCCGGCATCGCTGGTCGGCGCCGCGACATTGGTCTTGCGCAGCGGTGGCCCGCGCGGTGGTTTCCGCGGTCGTTCGGGCCGGATGCTGGCTTTGGCGGCGCTTGTAGTCATTGACAGAGGCAGGCTGAACGCCACGGCGGCCAGGGCGACGGCCCCATACAGGCCCGCGACGATCCACCGCGCCTGCGGCAGGTTGAGAACGCTGAGCGGGTTGAGGGCCAGCGCCAGCAAGGCGTCTCCGCCGATGCCGCCAAGCCCGGTCGCCAGAGGCCAGGCGGCCGGTGGGGCCGGCGCGGCCAGAGCGGCGCAAAGCGCGGCGATGGCGAACATCCCGGTCAGCAGCCGCACGCCCACCCGGCGTCGCCAGGAGGTGGCGTCACCCCGCCGCACCAGGCTGATCATGCCGGCGATCACCAGCAACAATCCCATCGCCCAGGCGCCAAGGCCCAGAGACTGCAGGGAAATATCCGCGACATCAGCGCCGGCCCAGCCCAGCCAGTTCGCCGGAACGCCGGCCGACGCGGTGTCCAGGCTGGGGTCTCCGGCATGGTAGCCGGCCAGCATGACGATCAGCACCGCCCCGGTCAGCGCGGTCAGAGCGGCGCGCGGCCGGGCGGCATTGGCCCAGCCGCGCCACGTCACCGCCAAGAGAAGCGCCGCCCCCCGCCGCCGTGCTGTTCTCGCCATCATTCGATCTCCGGAAACCGCCGGGGCCGACATTGGGGGCCAGACCGTTAAAGTCTGATTGATCGCGATTCGGCGGATCGAAAATTCGTTTGGGCGTTGTCGGCGGCCGGCGCCGTCCCACCCTAACCGTTGTTTCACTTGCCGCCTGGAGGGCGAGCATGCATTCGCTTCGATCAGGGGCTGGCGCGCGCCTCGCGGACACGATCGCCATGTTGATCATTGAATCTCTCAGCCACGTCTATCCCGGCGGCGTGAAAGCGCTGGCCGATGTGAGTCTGACCATCGGCAAAGGGATGTTCGGCCTGCTCGGACCGAACGGGGCCGGCAAATCCACGCTGATGCGGATCATCGCCACCCTCCAGGCGCCGACCTCGGGGTTTGTGCGGTTCGATGACATCGACGTGCTGGCGCACCCGGAGCGGTTGCGTCGGATACTGGGCTATCTGCCGCAGGATTTTGGCGTCTATCCACGGGTGTCCGCCCAGGACATGCTCGATCACATGGCTGTGCTAAAGGGCGTCGCCAACCGGACTGAGCGCAAGGCTACGGTCGAAGGGCTGTTGGCCCAGGTCAATCTTTGGGATCAGCGCAAGCGCCCCCTGGCCGGGTTTTCCGGGGGCATGCGGCAACGGTTTGGCATCGCCCAGGCGCTGATCGGCGACCCCTCGTTGATCGTCGTAGACGAGCCCACGGCGGGCCTGGACCCCGAAGAACGCAATCGTTTCCTCGATCTGCTGGCCGAGATCGGCGAAAATGTCGTCGTCCTGCTTTCAACCCACATCGTCGCCGATGTCACCGATCTGTGTCCCGCCATGGCGATCATTTCCGACGGCGCGATTGTCAGTCGCGGCGCGCCGGCCGCGCTGATCGCCGGCCTAAAGGGCCGAATCTGGATGAAGAGCATCGATGCCGCCGATCTGCCGGCGGTCAGGGCCGCGCATCAGGTGATCTCGACCCGGCTGTTCTCCGGCCGCCGCGTTGTCCACGTCCTGGCCGACATCGCGCCCGGCGATGGTTTCGCGCCGACCACGGGCGGGCTTGAGGACGTCTATTTCTCCACCCTGACCGCGCGCGCCGCATGACC
>JAYUBD010000303.1:0-1771 GCA_043740995.1 Caulobacteraceae bacterium
AGTGAGGCGGAGTGGGAATATGCGTGCCGAGCTGGCACGACGACGCCGTTTAGCTTCGGCGAGACGATTTCGACCGACCAGGCCAACTACGACGGCAACAATGTCTACGGAGCGGGAAAAAAGGGCGACTACCGCCAGCAAACGATGCCGGTTGGCGGGTTTCCAGCCAACGGGTTCGGCCTGCACGACATGCACGGCACTGTTTGGGAGTGGTGCGAGGACGCTTGGAACGACTCATATTCAGGCGCTCCGAACGACGGTTCCCCCTGGTTGACGGGCAACACCTCGTCCCGCGTGGTTCGCGGCGGTTCCTGGCTCAGCGTCCCGCTGCTCCTCCGCTCGGCCTGCCGCAACCTCGGGCCCGCGGACGACCGGGACGACGGGCTCGGCTTCCGTGTGGCCAGGACCCTTTTGCCCCCTGGCTCTTGAGTCCCTGACCTCCTGCGTCCTTACCCCTGCCTCCTTACGGGGTTTCCAAAGGGGCGGGCGCCCCTTTGGTCTCTCGGTCGAGACACCTCTCGCGTGGGTCGATCGAATCGGTGAAGATGACCGGGATGTTGATCGCGGCCTCAGACCTGTTCTGCCTGCATCCTGGCGCGCCTCGGCGCTCCGGGCGGCATCCCTGGCAAGCTCCCTCGGCCCGCGTGGTTCGCGGTGGTTCATGGAACAACAACCCACGGAACCTCCGTTCGGCCTACCGCAACAACAGGACCGCCACCAACCGGAACAACAGGATTGGCTTCCGTGTGGCCAGCACGCTCATTGCCGGAGCCGGCGGGTTCATGGACCCATCGGGCGCGCCGAGAGTGCGTCCAGGGCTTGTCATGATGAGCGGGCGTTCGGGAGATCCGGGCGCCGTCGATACAGCCGCCGCCGTCTTGCCGGGCGCATGGACCGGGACGGCGGCGGGGACCGCGCATCCGGCGTGAGCGCCGAAGGCGGCAATGGGCGGCGCACGGTTGGTCCCGCCCTGGAGGCGATGAATGGATTTCTCCGCTGGCTGGCGCCGACGCTCGAGAAGCTGCCTCGTTCGCAGAAATTCCTTCTGGGCGACCGCATTCAGACGACCGCCCTGGATGTGCTTGAGCGCCTGATTGAAGCGACCTATGACCGCGAGCGCGCCGGGCCGTTGCGCGCCGCCAATCTGGGCGTCGAAAAACTGCGCCATCTTCTGCGACTGGCCTTCGATCTGCGCCACCTCGACGAGCGGCGCTACGAATTCGCGGCGCGCCAGCTCGACTCCATTGGCCGTCAGATCGGCGCATGGACCAAGACGCATGGGCAGCGCGGCGACCGCGCCGAAACGCTGGAGATCTCTGGCCCTGCCACGGCGCCATGACCAACTCTTTGACCGGATCGCCGGTTTCACCGCCCTTCGCCGGTCGGCGATGCGCGCCGCCCTGGGCAAGCGCGCCAAGCCGGGCGTCGCGGCCTTCCTCGCGGATCAGGAAACCGAATTGCTGCGCCTGGAGCGCACCCTACAGGATGGAACCTATCGGCCCGGCGGCTATGTGAAGATCGAGGTCTGGGATCCGAAACACCGTGTGGTTTCGGCCGCCGCGTTCCGTGACCGGGTTGTGCATCACGCCCTGTGCGAGGTGGTTGCGCCGATCTTTGAGGCAGGGTTCATCGCCAACAGCTTTGCCAATCGGCGAGGCAAGGGAACGCACCGGGCGGTCGCCGGCTATGAAGGCTATCGCGACGGATACGCCCATGTTCTGCGCGGCGATATCCACCGCTATTTCCCCGCCATCGACCATCGGGTTTTGAA
>JAYUBD010000304.1:0-6034 GCA_043740995.1 Caulobacteraceae bacterium
ACCAGGTTCAGGCCCGAAGCGCGGTACTGCTGAGCGTCGCGGGTCCGCTCGGAGATGCGGCCCTGGCGGAAGGTGCAGATCGCCTGCGTCAGCGCGTGCCGCTGCTCGCCTTTGTTGAGGCCCGCCTGGCAACGCCGCCGAAGCGCCGGGTTCTCGAGCCAGTCGAGCATGAACAAGGTCCGCTCGACCTTCCCGACCTCCTGGAGGGCGACGGCGAGCTGATTTTGCCGCTCATAAGCGGCGAGTTTGCGCAGCATGGCCGAGGGCGCGGCGTGGCCAGCCTTGAGCGAGGCGACCAGGCGCAGGATCTCACCCCAGTGCTCCTTGATGACATCGGCCCGCACCTTCCTGCCCATGATCGGCGCCAAGCCGGGATAGGCCGATGGCGGGCCGATCGAGACCAGCCGCCGATCTTGAAAATCGCGCAGCCGCGGGCAGAATCGAAAGCCTAGCAGCGTGCAGAGCGCGAAGACGTGGTCGGTCGCGCCGCCGGTGTCGGTGTAGTGTTCCGCGATCTGCAGGCTTGATCCGTGGTGGAGAAGTCCGTCGAGAACATAGGGCGCTTCATGCGTGGCGGCCGAGATGACGCGCGCATGGTAGGGCGCGTGCTGGTCGGAGACGTGGGTGTAGAAGCTGAAGCCGGGGTCGACGCCGTAGCGGGCGTTCACCTCGCCGGCCCCGCCGCCGCGCTAGCCCGACCGGAAGAACTGCCCGTCGGAACTGGACGTCGCGCCGTCGCCCCAGACGGCCGATATCGGCAAGGCATGATGGGCGTCGATGATCCGCGCCAGCGCCGCTTTATAGGTGTCGTCTCGGATGAAGGCGTCCGCCGTCCAGACCAGCTGGTCGCGGGTCACCCCCTGGCTGGCCTGGGCCATGCGCGCCAAGCCCAGATTGGTGGCGTCGGCGAGAATGGCCGCCAGGAGCGCGTTCTCGTTCGGACAGGGCTCGCCGGTGCGCAGGTTGGTGAAGGCTCCGAGGAAGCCGGTATCGCGGGCGACCTCGTGCAGCAGCTCCGTCACCCGGATTTTCGGCAGCATGGCGTCGATCCGATCGGCAAGCGCGTCGGCTTCCGGGGGCGTCGCGAGCCGCACCGGACTGATGTGCAGCCGGTCGTCGCGCATCTCGACACCCTCGAGCCGGCCGCGTTGGAGACGATGCGCGAAGCGCTTGAGCCGCCAGTCCAACTCTCGGCCACGGCCTTCCAGCCAGGCCTCAGCAGTCGCCGGCAGGCCGAGCCCGGAGGTGATCGGCTGGGCTTCGGCCGCGGGCAGCATGTAGCTGTCGAACTGGCGATAGGCCGTCGACCGCTCGACCCAGACGTCCCCTGATCGAAGCTTGTTGCGCAGGTGGGCCAGGGTCGCGGTCTCGTACAAGCGCCGGTCAACACGCCCCTGGCTATCGACGACGGCCTGCGCGTGTGCCCTCACGGCGCGTTGGCCTCCCAAGACCAGAAAGTTCACCGGTCGGCCGTGAACGCGGGAGGCTGCGACGCCACCTTTGGCTTCCAACGACCCGCCCGAGACTCGGCGTCGTTGATCTGAGCGGGGCTCATCCCCGCAGCAGCGAGATTCCGATCTTGAATAGCGCGAGCGCCGATTTCCTCCTGGCCAGGCTCAACCTTAGCGCTCGCCAGCGTGAACCACATGTAAGCCAGCACGACGTCCTTTGTGACGCCGCGGCCCGTCGCGTAGAGGATTCCAAGGTTTAGCTGGGCGGGCGCATAGCCCTGGCCGGCAGCGCGTCCGTACCACAGCGCCGCCATCGCATCGTCGGCGGGTGCGCCGCTGCCGTTCTGATAACAAAGACCAATGTTGTATTGGGCGCCCGGGTAACCCTGCTGTGCCGCCTTGCGATACCACTCCATAGCTAGGTCGTTGTTTTGCGGCGCCCCCTCGCCGGTGGCGTACATCATACCGACGTTGTTCTGCGCCTCCGCATCTCCCTGGTCCGCCGCACGGCGGAACCATCTCAGCGCTTCTTCCGGATCCTGCCGCACGCCGTCTCCGGTACGATAAAGCGCGGCCAAATTGAGCTCCCCCGGGGTGTGGCCTTGATCCGCCGCGCGGCGAAACCACTTGGCGGCTTCCCCCAGGTCTGTTGGCGCCCCGTGGCCGGAGGCTAGCATCAGGCCGAGGTTGTCCTCGCCGGCGGCCAAGCCCTGGTCTGCGGCTTGTCGGAACCAACCGACAGCGGCTACATCGTCTTGCGGAACGCCAAGGCCTTTCTTGTACAACAAGCCGATGTTGTTCTGGGCTGGCGCAAAGCCCTGGTCGGCAGCTCGTCGGTACCAGTGCGCGGCCTGCGCCGGGGAGCGAGCGACGCCTAGACCTCGCTCGCAGAGGAAGCCCAGGCTGTGCTCGGCTTCCGGCAAACTCTGAGCGGCTGCCTTGGCGTACCATCTCGCCGCCTCGACGAAGTCCTGCCTCACGCCTTCGGCGGTCGCATACATATCGCCGAGCGCGTTCTGCGCCGGGGCGTAGCCGTGGTCCGCGGATTCGCGGTAGTGCCGGATGGCAGCGGGTAGATCGCGAGTGACGCCCTGGCCCATCCGGTAGGCGGATCCCAGCTCGTATTCCCGTTGGGCATCGTCGCCCACGCGGCGCTTCGCGGAGGCGGTTTCGTCCCTAACGGAGGCTATGCGCCCGGACACAACGGCTCCCAGCGCTTGTGCGCCGGGAGCGGTGCAGGAGATCACCAGCACCGCGATAGCGGCATTCCGGAAAAGGCGGCCGTGCGTGCACGACCTGAACAGTGTTGGATTAAGGTGGAGCGGCGCGGGACGAAAGGCGCCGCCCCGGGCTAGGTCGATTAGCATGTCGCACGCCTAACGCTGGAGATGCAGCCTCAATGAAATCACATTCACTGGCCCGCGGTCGCGGTTGTAGGCTGGATGATCGATAAACTGATCGTCAAGACTGACGGTCGCGCCCTTGGCGAGCGAGAGACTGTAATAGGACTCGATGATCTGCTCGGCGCCAGGGTGGGGCAATTTGCTGTCACCCACCAAAATGCCCAGTCCCCCGGCATTCAGATAGCCGTGACCAGCGCCTGAGAGCTCGTTCACCACCATAGCAACTGCCACCGTATCATCCTTGCGGCCCCAGCGCTTTCCGGTGACAGACACGCCGACCTGAGCCGTCCGATCTATATCTGTGTATTCGTAAGACTCGTAGGCGCCATCGGACCAACCGGCGCGGCCAAAAACGCCCACACCATCGGCCACCTCCTGCTCGAAATTGAAATAGATCCCCGGCCGGCTGCGATATTTCCGGACAAGGGCGGTGTCCGCCGGTTGACCGGTGGCCTGAGCCAGGCGCGCCGCATCGTCATAGCGTCCCATTCGTCCGCGGGTGACAAACCCGGCCAGTCTGATCGCGCCAGGCCGGCCTTCGAACTTGATCCGCCGCTCCACCTCGCCAACCAGTTGGAATTGACTGAAATCGCGCGTCAGCGTGGCATTGTTCGGAACCACGGAAAGGTCAAATACGCCCCCGCGGAAAGCCCAGTCGCCTCGGTACCATTCCGCCGCCGCCCCGTATGTGTAACCCCAGGCATCGGCTGCGTAGTCGTAGCTGCCGGCGGTGATCAGCGACCAATTCAGGAAGTCGTGTCGCGGGTCGTGAGCGTATTTGTTGGTGTCGAAAATATCGGTCGCATTCAGCTTTCCGGCCGTGAGCACCACTCGGTCGTTGGTGCGGTTTGAGGCGAGCTGATTGAGGTCGGCGTCCTGGTCATCCGCCTCGCCGCCGAGATTAATTGTCTGACGGATAAACAGCCTGGCAATGCGGGCGTATGGATGTGCGCGGCCGACCTTCGCGCCATCCCCGTTTACGTAGCCTGCAGCCCCGAGGGTATTCGATGGTGCGAAGCCTTGATACATCTCCAGATTTCCCCAGATTTCTGCCCCGGCCCACGGCTGGATTCCAGCATAGAGGGTAGCGTCGAAGGTGTTCCCTTCGGTGGCCCGAGAGCGAAAGCTGTTGGCGCCTTGATAGGGGCTTCGAAATGCCGGGTAATACTGCAAAATGTCTGTCGCCTGCAGGTGGATGGCCCAGCCCTCCGGCGTAACAGGTGGCTTTGCGCTTTCCTTGGTCGCCTGTGATGGCGCCTCCTGCTTGGGCTGGGCATCTTGGGCGGATGCTGCAGTCCCAAGGGATAAGCCAATAGTGGCGAGCAGCGAAACCAGCGTCTTCATGAGAGCAAATCCCCGCCATTCGATCCTGTCGATCGACATCAACCCTGGGAATAAATGCGAAACCTTGCCGTTGGCTGCATCGAATGCGCTGAGAAGCGCGTGTGTTGGGGGTTTGACCGCGGGAATTCGGTTCGCCGACTTCGCCGTAGACGAAGCGCGGGAGGCGCATGCATCGCGTATTTGCAGGTAAACCCCAGCGCTCGTGTCGTGCACGGCTACTGTCGGGTCGTATTCTGGTCCTGCATCACCAACCAACGGCCGTGTCGCTCAACGACGACGAAGGTTCGAATCGGCCGATCATGAGGATGCTCCACCGAGTCAGGAGTGCGAAACGGGCTCATCCGGCTGGTGACCGTGACGACGGCCACGTCCGGGGAGGCGAACCTCACGTCCATCTCCTCGATGGTGTCCGTGACGCCCCTCAGAAACGTCGAATGGACTTGGCGAACTTCCCGAAGCACGTCCTGGCGGTTCCGCGTCCAGCCCCCCGACGGATTGATGTGGTTCCAGTCCTCCGTCGCGAACCCGGCCGCGCCCGCGAAGCCGTCGCCGAACGATCTGTAGAACGACTCCACCGCCTTCCTCACCGGCGCGGTTCGGTCTGCACTTCTAGCCGCGACCGGCAGACTAACTAGCAGGGCGGCCAAGCAGGCGGCGCGCAGCTTCACGACGTCTTCCTTCCGGTGTTTGATGCCAGTTGGCAAGCGACTTGGCCAAGGCGCAACGGCTTCTAACTCATCGGCGCGCAGTCTTTAGTAGATCAACTTTAAGCCCCGCCGTGCAACCTGGTTTCGGCCTCGCCAACCCTCGCCGTGCGGAGACCAGATTTCCGGCCAGAGCAAACGGCGACAATCAACCGTTCGTGTTGAGTTTCAACGAGCCGGGAGTATGCCCCGGCTCGTTGCAGTTCGCCTTGTACTGGCTGACGGGCGCGCTCATGCCTGCGGTCTAAATTCGGCTTGCAGCTCGGGCCCGTCCTTACCGCCGCCCAATCCAGCCGTTAGTCATGGTCGTGGTCGTGGTGGGAATGGTGTTCCTCGTCGTAATGATGGTGGTGATCGTAGCCGCGATAGTCTCGCTCGTCCCGATAGCCGCCGTGACCATAGTCCCGCCTCGTGCCGTAGCGCGAGTATCCGCTCCACCCTCGGCTAGACCCGGCGTAGGATTGCGGCCCCCACTGGTTGCCATAGCCGGAATAGCCATAGCCCTGAGGCGTCCCGTACGAGCCGTAGGCGTAACCACTGGAATAGGCCCCATAGTTATTCTGTTGATAGGGGGCGGCGTAATAGCCCCCATATCCGGCGGGGTGGGCCGAAACTACGGCGGGCGCGGCGATCAGGGCGGCGGCGCCAAGAGCCACCAATGCGGATTTGAGGAGCATAGATTTCTCCGATCGGAAATGCCTTTCAGGGCGTTGACCGGACCATGCGGGATGGGGGCTGAACGGCATCGGGACCGGCGGTTCAACCCCTGTTCATGTGACGAAGCCACCACGGCTGACGCAAGTCCTCAGGCTCGCTGTGTCGCGTCATCACGGTTTGCAAGGCTGCGACGCCAAGCGGGTGAAGCGACGAGCGATTTGTATCCCGCCGTCAGTCGATCCGCGCCGGCCAAGATCTGCGGTGAATTCTTCTGCTCCGGGGCTAGGGCGGAGAGCGCCAGATAGGGCCACAGATCGCTGCAGCTTTCGGCAACCTTGCTCCATTCATGGAGAAGTTGCTCATGGTCCGGACCGAGCAGTCCAAAGTCCAGGAACGTCGAGATACGAAAACCTACAACATGGTCCTTCTTTACGCCCCGGCTCGCCCACAACGTCTTCGCCTTGCTATCTACAAA
>JAYUBD010000305.1:0-6030 GCA_043740995.1 Caulobacteraceae bacterium
TCAGGGCTTATGCTCGCCGGCCGCTCGGCCTGACGCAACGCCGCTTCCGTAATCACACCCTTTGCCGTCAGCGCGGTCCGCGCCATGTTGAGCGAGAGACTCTCCAGGGCCTCGCGTTGATCCTGGGGCAGGAAGTCAAGAATGGTCGCCACCGGCTTGTCGGAAGTTGAGGGTGCGGATCCGGCGGCAGGCGCTGGCGACGCAGTGGTCGTCTGGGAAACGTCGGCGGTCGAGCCTGCGTCGTGGGGCATCCGATTCTTATTGGGGGCGCCTGACGCTTTGCCGGCCGCCTTGCCAGCCGCCTTGATCGACTCCGTCATTGTCTGCTCCTAGATAGCGGCTCAAAGGGCGCGCCCTTTGTTTTGGGCGCATCCTGGCCTATGACCTAGCTTCTCATGAAAGCGATGTGGCGAAATATTTCAATGGTCTTGGCGACCGGTTGGGCGATTGCCGCTCCGATGACGTCGGTGGCGGGGAGGCCGACGTTGGCGACTGCCTGCGCTAACCGGTCGGAGGATCATCAGAGGCTGGCCACAGGAACCGGCTATCCCACATTTTGCTCAATGCCCGCCGTTCCAATTGATGTGCGGGACGCTGCGGCTTTTCATGCGGCGGTGATCGAAACGCGCCTGGCCGGACGCCGCACGGTTGAAGAAGCCACCGCCCAGCCATCGGTGTTAAGCGGCGCCTCGGCGTTCGCGGCGGTCGCCCGCGCTGAAGCCTCGCCCCCCGGTCCGCTCACCGCCGCGCCAATGAGTGACTGGGCGAACTTCCTGCGGGAATCGCGGGCGCGCGCGACGCCGCCCGCGCGACGGCATTGATGTTAGACGGTCTATCGCCTACTCGCGTCGCTCAGCATGGCCCAATCGCCCTCGCTCCGTTCACACAGGCCGCTAGCTTTCGATGACTCCTGATTTTCACCGCATCCGGCGATTGCCGCCCTATGTTTTTGAGGAAGTAAACCGTCTCAAGGCGCGCCTCCGCGCCGACGGCGTGGATATCATCGACTTTGGCATGGGCAATCCCGATATGCCGACGCCAAAACACATTGTCGATAAGCTGGTCGAGACCGCCCGGGCCCCTAAGTCCGGTCGCTATTCGACGTCAAAGGGCATCCCTGGTCTGCGCAAGGCCATGGCAGGCTATTATGAGCGGCGTTTCGGCGTGATCCTTGACCCCAACACTGAGGTGATCGCCACCATGGGGTCCAAAGAGGGTTTCGCGAACCTCGCCCAGGCCCTGACCGCGCCCGGAGACGTGATTATCTGTCCAAATCCGGCCTATCCGATCCATGCCTATGGATTCATCATGGCGGGCGGTGTGATCCGTCATGTGCCGGCATTGAGTCCCGAAGACTATCTGGCCGGCATCAGCCGCGCCGTCAGCCACTCAGCGCCGCCGCCCAGCGTGCTGATCGTCAGCTATCCGTCAAATCCCACCGCCCAGTGGGTTGATCTTGATTTCTATAAGGATGTCATTGCGCTGGCCAGGAAACATGACATGCTGGTGCTGTCTGATATCGCCTATTCCGAGATCTATTTTGAGAACAATCCGCCCCCCTCCATCCTTCAGGTGGAGGGCGCGCGGGAGATCGCCGTGGAGGTCAATTCCCTTTCCAAGACCTACGCCATGGCCGGCTGGCGCGTCGGCATGGTGGTGGGGAACGCCCGGATCTGCGCGGCGCTGGCGCGCGTGAAATCATATCTGGACTATGGCGCCTACACACCTATTCAGGTGGCCGCGACCGCGGCGCTGAACGGACCTCAGGACTGCGTCGATGAGATCAGGGCGACGTACAAATCGCGCCGGGACGTGCTGGTCTCGTCCATGGCGCGGGCCGGTTGGAATATCCCATCGCCAGCCGCATCGATGTTCGCCTGGGCGCCCCTTCCGGCCGCCTTTCGTGAATTGGGATCCATGGCTTTTTCCAAATTGCTGATCGAGGAGGCCGGGGTCGCCGTGTCCCCGGGCGTGGCCTTTGGCGAGTATGGCGAAGGCTTTGTCAGGATTGGCTTGGTGGAAAACGAGCACCGCATTCGCCAGGCCGCGCGGAACGTGAAGAAGTTGCTCGATCAGTCCGGCCAAATACTCTCCCGGTTACGGCAAGAGGCGCCGACCGCATGACCGGAGCACGCATTTCACCGGTCCGCCAGGCGGACTGGCGCTTGGGCGTTGCGGGTCTAGGCACCGTGGGCGGCGGGCTTTTGGACCTGTTGGCGGAGCGCCCGAATTTCGCGCCGGGTGGGGCCTGCGTCCGGGTGACGGGCGTCTGCGCGCGTTCACGCACCGCGACCCGGTCGCGCGACATCTCGTCACTGCCATGGTTTGACGACCCGGTGGCCCTGGCGGTCTCGCCGGACAACGACATCTTTGTCGAACTGATCGGCGGCGCAGAGGGGCCGGCCCGGGAGTCGGTCGAGGCGGCGCTCGCCATCGGCAAGCCGGTGGTCACCGCCAACAAGGCCTTGATAGCTCATCACGGGGCAGCGCTGGCCGCCCTCGCTGAGGACAATGGCGCGGCGTTGTTGTTCGAAGCCGCGGTGATGGGCGGCACGCCGGCGGTCAAGATGCTGCGCGAAGCCTTGGTGGGCGACACCATCGAGGTGGTGGCCGGAATTCTGAACGGCACCTGCAACTATATTCTAAGCGAGATGGAAATCTCTGGTCGGAGTTTCTCCGCAGTGCTCGGCGAAGCGCAACGCCTTGGCTATGCCGAGTCCGATCCCACCACCGATGTCGGCGGGTTTGACGCCGGCCACAAGATATCCATCCTGGCCGCCCTGGCCTTTGGCTGCGCGCCAACCTTTTCCGCGGCCGAAATTGAAGGGATCGAGAGCATCGAGTTGCTCGACATCCGGCTGGCCAAGGACCTCGGCTACAGGATCAAATTGGTCGCCACCGCGTCAAGATCCGACGCGGGCGTATCGGTTCGCGTCCATCCGGCCCTGACGCCGCTGGACCACCCGCTGGCGCGTGCGGGCGGGGCGCTCAATGCCTTGTTCATCGAAGGTCGGACGATTGGCCGGATATTCCTCCAGGGGCCGGGCGCCGGCGCCGGACCGACAGCGGCGGCGGTGGCAGCGGACATCGCTGACATGATCAGCGGCGCGCGCCGCCCGGTGTTTCAGGCGCCGGCGGCAACCCTGCGGCCATTTACCCAGGTGAATGTCGCCCAGACGGTCGGTCGGGCCTATGTCCGGCTATTGGTTCGTGATCAGCCCGGGGTCATCGCGGCCGTCTCGGAAACCCTGGCGGAGGCTGGCGTCTCGATCGACAGTTTTTTGCAAAAGCCGATCGAAGGCGTCGGCGGTGTGCCGATCGTGCTGACCACCCATGCCGCGCCCGAATCCGTGCTGACCGAAGCGGTCCGTCGGATGGCTGCGCTTCCCGCGCTGTTGGCGCCGCCCAGAGTCATTCGCATCGCGCGAATCTAAATGAACGCCCAAGGTGGGCGCCCTTCCGTGGGAGACATCGTTGACGACCCAGACGAATTCGAACGTGCTTGACCGGTCTTTGGTCATGGAGGCGGTGCGGGTAACCGAGGCGGCCGCCATCGCCGCCTGGGCTCTGGCCGGGCGTGGGGATGAAATGGCCGCTGACCAGGCGGCCGTGGACGCCATGCGCACCGCGCTCAACGACCTGGCGATCGAAGGCGTCATCGTCATTGGCGAAGGCGAGCGCGACGAGGCGCCGATGCTCTATATCGGTGAGAAGGTGGGCAAGGGGGGAGGCCCCCGCGTCGATATCGCGCTCGACCCCCTTGAAGGCACCACGCTGACCGCCAAAGCGATGGCCAATGCCCTGGCCGTGATGGCCTGGGCGCCGGCCGGCACGCTACTCAACGCCCCGGACACCTATATGGACAAGATTGCCTGCGGACCCGGCTATCCGGTCGGCATTCTCGATCTGGACGCCAGTCCCGCCGAGAATGCCCGCGCGTTGGCCGCCGCCAAAGGCGTCGAGACTTCAGAGATCACGGTATGCGTCCTGGATCGCCCCCGCCATGCGGAAATCATCGCATCGCTGCGGGCCGCCGGCGCGCGGGTCTATTTGATCACCGACGGCGATGTCGCCGGGGTCATGAACACAGCGGACCCGGACACCGGGGTCGATATGTATGTCGGTCAGGGAGGCGCTCCCGAGGGCGTGTTGGCCTGCGCCGCCCTCAAATGCGTGGGCGGTCAGTTTCAAGGCCGGCTGGTGTTCCGTAACACCGACGAACGCGAACGCGCGCGCGGGCACGGCATCGTCGATCTGGATAAGAAATATGACCTGCATGAAATGGTCCGCGCCGACGCGATATTTGTGGCGACCGGGGTGACCAGCGGGGCATTGCTGGATGGCGTCAAACTGGCCAACGGATTTGTCCATACCCACTCGCTGGTCATGAACTCCGCGACGAGCACGGTGCGCGAAGTGCGGATGAAACGGCGCCTCTGATGAAGCCACCCGGCGTGCGCCCGGGCGCCGATGCGCCGGTCGCGTCTGCGGGAGCGGCGTTTCTGGGGGTGGAGCGATCGCTCACCGGACGCCGCTGGCGAGAGCGCCCCGCGAATCCGCAGGTCACCCGGGCGCATCAATCAAGCCTTGGGCTGACCGAGCCTCTGGCGCGGGCGCTCGCCTCGCGCGGGGTGACGCCGGAGGCAGGACGTTGCTTTCTACAGCCCTCGTTCAGAGAACAGTTCCCCAATCCGTCAAGCTTCGCGGACATGGACCGCGCGGCGGCGATCCTGATTGACGCGTTGGAGGCGGACCGGCCGATGGTTGTCTTCGCCGACTATGACGTTGATGGCGCCGCCAGCGCCGCCCAACTGGTGCGTTGGTTTCGCGCCATGGGCAAGGTCCTGGACATCTATGTTCCCGACCGGCTGACCGAAGGCTATGGACCAAGCCCGGTCGCCTTCCGGCAGCTTCGTCGGAATGGCGCGGAATTGGTTGTCACCGTCGATTGCGGCGCCGCAGCCTATGATGCGGTCGCGGTCGCCTTCGAGATCGGCCTTGAGGTGGTGGTGATTGATCATCACCTGATGCGGGAGGCGCCCTTAGCGGCAGCCGCGTTGGTTAACCCCAATCGACCGGATTGTGGATCGGGACAGGGGGTGCTGGCCGCCGCGGGCGTTACCTTCGTGCTGTTGGCGGCGTTGAATCGGGAAGCGCGACGGCGCAACCTGTTCGTCGAACGCGCCGAGCCTGATCTGCGGCGCTGGATGGATCTGGCCGCCCTTGGCGCTGTTTGCGATGTGACCCAGCTGGTGGGCTTCAATCGCGCCCTGACGACCCTGGGCTTGAGGGTCATGTCGGAATGGTCCAACCTGGGCCTGCGCGCCCTCATGGATGTGGCGGGGGCAAAGACCGGTCAGGCCGGCGTGTTCGAGGCGGGCTTTATCCTGGGCCCGAGAATCAACGCCGGCGGCCGTATCGGACGTTCGGATCTTGGCGCCCGCCTATTGGCCACGGACGATCCGATCGAGGCGGCCGAGCTTGCGCAACAACTGGATCAGCTGAACACCGAACGTCGATCCGTCGAGCGATCGATCATTGAGGAGGCCCTCGCGACGATCGAACACGACAGTAATTTTGATCCCGCCGCGCCCCTGATCATCGCCGCCCGGGAAGACTGGCACCCCGGCGTTGTCGGCATCGTTGCCAGCCGGCTGCGGGAACGCTACCGGAAGCCTGTCATTGTGGTGGGGCTGGATCGGGCCGCTGACATTGGCAAGGGATCGGGACGGTCACAGCCCGGTGTCAATCTGGGCCGCGCGGTTCAGGCGGCCTTCGATGCGGGGCTGCTTCTGGCCGGCGGAGGGCACGCCATGGCCGCAGGCCTGACGGTGCGTCCGGCCGCGATCCCGGAGCTTCGTGAATTTCTCTGTGATCGGCTGGCCGCGGAGATGACCGCGGCGGCGGTGGAAGACGCGGTGGAGATCGACGTCCTCACGTCGCCGGGCGGCGCTCGTGATCTTCTGGGCGCATTTCAGCAACTGGCGCCGTTCGGCCCCGGCAACCCGGAACCGGTCTTCGCGCTTGCCG
>JAYUBD010000306.1:0-6022 GCA_043740995.1 Caulobacteraceae bacterium
TCCATATCCTATGGCTATTTGTTGTGTTCTTACGTTCCACCGACCACCAAGCCGTTGTTTTTACTTATTTACCCATCAACGATGTCAAAGAACGAACCCGATTTCAGGGGCGAAAAACCCGGAAAAGTGACGTCACGAAGCCGGGTTTTGACGTGTTTCGCGCAGGTTTCGGCCGAGTTTTGACGGGTTAGATGAGGGTTTTACGCGGTTTCGAGGGGACTGCGGCGGAAGTGTAACGGCTGATCCTGGAGCCTGCGGAGCCCGGCGCGCGCGATTGAACGCGCGGCCCCGCAACCCAGCCCATATATTGCATAATGCAATGCAAAAGTCAATCTTGTTACTCCATGTTCCCGGAGCCACGCCCTGTACGCCGCGTCCCCACAACGCGTTGCAACCCGACCACGACGCCGCGTATGACTCATCGAACAATCCGACTGGAGTGCAGGCATGGCGGGCGCGCAGAACAACGGCGGCGATCTCGGCTTCGAGGCCGATCTGTTCAAGGCCGCCGACAAGCTGCGCGGCAATCTGGAACCGTCGGAATACAAGCACGTCGCGCTCGGCCTGATCTTCCTCAAATACATTTCCGAAGCCTTCGAACAGCAATACGAAAAGCTGCAAGGCGAAGACTACGCCGACCCGGAAGACCCGGAAGAATATCTCGCCGCCAACGTCTTTTGGGTGCCGTCGGTCGCCCGTTGGGCGCATTTGTCGGCCAACGCCAAGCGCGCCGAAATCACCTTTACCGACGTCACCACCGGCAAGGAACGCAAGGGCGATATCGGCGGTCTGATCGACAACGCCATGGAGGCGATCGAGCAGGCCAACATCACCGTTCTGAAGGACGTACTGCCGAAAAACTACAGCCGCCCGCAGCTCGACCGCACCATGCTCGGCGAACTGGTCGATCTCTTTTCCAACATCGATATGAAGGCCAAGAACGGCGGTTCAAAAGACCTGCTCGGCCGCGCCTATGAATATTTCATCGGCCAGTTCGCCGGCGCCGAGGGCCGGCGCGGCGGGGAGTTCTACACTCCGCGGTCGGTCGTCCAGACGCTGGTGGAGATGCTCGAACCCTTTCAGGGCCGGGTTTATGACCCCTGTTGCGGGTCGGGCGGCATGTTCGTGCAGTCGGAACGCTTCATCGAGGACCATCAGGGCCGCCGCGCCGACCTTTCGATCTGGGGTCAGGAGCGCAACCACACCACCTGGCGCCTGTGCAAGATGAACCTGGCCGTGCGCGGCATCGACGCCGATGTGCGCTGGAATAACGAGGGCTCGTTTCTGCGCGACGAATTCCCGCACGACAAGTTCGACTACATCCTCGCCAATCCGCCGTTCAACATCTCCGATTGGTGGCAGGGGCATCTGGAGGGCGACGCGCGCTGGGCCTACGGAACCCCGCCGCAGGGCAACGCCAACTTCGCCTGGTTGCAGCACATTTTGCATCACCTCGCGCCGCGTGGCACGGCCGGCGTGGTGCTGGCCAACGGATCAATGTCGTCCCAGCAGTCCGGCGAAGGCGAGATCCGCAAGGCCCTGATCGAGGCCGACCGCGTCGACTGCATGGTCGCCCTGCCGGGCCAACTGTTCTATTCCACGCAGATTCCCGCCTGCCTGTGGTTCCTGGCCCGCGACAAGAGCGCCAACGGCCACCGCAACCGCCGCGGCGAGACCTTGTTCATCGACGCCCGAAAGCTTGGCCACATGGTCGACCGCACCCGGCGGGAATTCTCTGAGGACGACATCGCCAAAATCACCGGCGCCTATCACCGCTGGCGCGGCAAGCCGGAGACCCTGACGGCGGCCGGGCTGGCGCCATATGCGGACGAGGCGGGTTTCTGCAGGGCGGCAAGCCTGGAGGAGGTGCGCGGCCACGGCCACGTGCTGACACCGGGGCGGTATGTAGGAGCAGCAGACGTGGAGGGTGATGGCGTTGGCTTCGAGGAGCGGTTTCAACAACTGACCTCTATCCTAGCCGGTCAATTCCGTGACGGACGCACCTCGGAAGAGCGTATCTTGGAACTATTAAAGCTGGTCGTGATCGCGTGATCGAGCGGGTTCGCTTTACAGAATTGCTGGATGCCGTCGTCGACAATCGGGGTCGAACGTGCCCAACAGCGGCCACTGGGATACCCCTAATTGCGACAAATTGCGTAAAAAATTCAACTCTCTACCCAGTATTTGAAAAAATACGGCATATAGATCGAGCTACTTACGCTAGCTGGTTCCGTGGCCACCCTCTCCCAGGGGACATCATATTTGTATGCAAGGGATCGCCCGGTCAGGTTTGCTTAACTCCCGACCCGGTAAATTTTTGTATCGCGCAGGATATGGTAGCCGTTCGTGCGAATCCAAAGCGTGTCTATCCGCTCTATCTATTTGCAGCGTTGAGGTCCGATGAGGTTCAAAATTCGATCAGTAACATGCACGTTGGAACACTGATCCCACACTTCAAAAAGGGAGATTTCGACAAACTTTTTATTCCGCTACCGGTTCGAAATACGCAAGAATTCATTGGCGAGTGGTATTTCAGACTTGCGGAGAAAATCGAACTAAACCGCCGCACCAACGAAACCCTCAAAGCCATGGCCCATGCGGTCTTTCGCGACTGGTTCGTCGACTTCGGCCCCGTCCGCCGCAAACAGGCCGGCGCGACCGACCCCGTCGAGATCATGGGCGGACTCACGTCAGACCGCGTCCGAGCGGCGGAATTGGCGAGGTTGTTTCCGGAGGGGTTTGAGGAAGATGACATGCCCGTCGGATGGAAAATCAAGACGCTGGCCCACTACGCTGACCTTAACCCGGAGAGTTGGAGTGCCCGGAACGCGCCCGCCACGGTGGAATACCTCGACTTGTCCAATGTGAAATGGGGCGTGATCGAAAGCGCGGACACGCTGACCTGGAGCGAGGCGCCCAGTCGCGCCCGTCGCGTCGCAAGATCCGGCGACACACTTGTCGGAACCGTTCGTCCTGGCAATGGATCTTACACCTACATCGTTGCGGACGGCCAAACCGCAAGCACCGGCTTTGCTCAGCTCCGCCCCAAGAAGGATATCTACCGCGACTTTACCTATCTCGCTGCCACATGCGCCGACAATATTGCTCGGCTCACGGGCCTTGCGGACGGCGGCGCATATCCCGCAGTGAAACCGTCAGTCGTGTTGGCGACTGAGACGCCCATAGTTCCCGACACCGTCATGCGCGCGTTTTCGGAAACGGTCTCCCTGCTGCGAGGGTTAATCGAACACCGGAAAGTCGAAAACCGCACCCTCGCCGAGACCCGCGACTACCTCCTGCCGAAACTGATGTCGGGCGAGGTGCGGGTGGGGAGTTCGGCCTGATGGCTTTGCGCGAACATCCCGCTTTGGGCTCATTGGTAATGTGTGATTTCAATACCGGTTTCGCGCCTCCGGAAATGGTGAAGCGACGGCTTGTCGCCGTGCTCAGCCCGAAGATCGGCGCGCGCAAGGGGCGAGCTTGTCGCGCTGCAATTTCCCCCTCCACCCCTTCGGGGTCCCCCTCCCCATGAAGAGGCATGGGGGAGGAGAGTGAATTAGCGAATTTCCGGGTTCCCAAATATGCGGGGTATAAGCAGACAAAATATAAAGAAAATCAGGTCCGTTGTGCTCGCTGGTATGGGCATGGCGCACTTGACAAAACACCTGTGGAACACCCAATCTCGCTGGCGTTGAGCGGCTCTCACGTTGTGATCCGCGTCTAAGACCCCACCCGGGGCCGCCGTACCGTAGCGACTTCAAGTCACATCACGGCGCGGCCCCGAACAGATCCCCCCAGGCGCTTCGGGGCCTGGGCGCGCGGCGGCTCCTCATCGGGCCGCCGCTGCTTTTTGAGGAGCGCCGGCCTGTCGGCGCGCATCGCCGCCGCCTACGCTATCAGACCCTTTCAGGGACCTAATAAGAGTGCTAATAAAAGCACTCTGGATCGGATGTGGAGGCGGTGATGGCCTATATGGTGTTGACGCGGACGGCGGCCAGCGTCTCGGAACTTAAGCGAAACCCCATGGGCACGGTCGCGGCCGGAGAGGGCGCCGCGGTCGCCATCCTCAATCGCAATGAGCCGGCGTTCTATTGCGTGCCGGCCAAGGCCTATGAAACCATGATGGAGCGGCTGGAGGACGCCGAGCTGAACGCCATCGCCGACGCGCGCAGGGATCAGGCGGTGGTCAAGCTCACCCTCGATGATCTTTGAACTCGGCTTTGTGGCCGACGCGCTCAAGGAATGGCGCGGCCTCGACAACAGCACGCGCGAGCAATTCAAAAGGAAGCTCGCCGAGAGGCTGGGAAACCCGCGCGTGCCTTCGGCGAAGCTGTCGGGACACAAGGACCGCTATAAGATCAAGCTGCGCGCGGCCGGCTATCGGCTGGTCTATGAAGTTCGCGACGCAAGCCTGATGGTGGTCGTGGTCGCGGTGGGCCGGCGCGACAAGAATGCGGTCTACCGCGCGGCGGCCGGGCGCTCGGGCTCGGACGTATGAACCCCGGCTTTTCCGAGGACGTGGTCGAATACGCCGGGATCGAGACGCTCAAGGCGCTTGGCTGGACGCATCTGCATGGGGCGATCATCGCGCCCGATGGTCCGGCCCCGCAGCGCCAGGCCTTTTCCGAGGTGGTGCTGACCAAACGTCTCGACGCGGCGCTGGCGCGGCTCAATCCCGCCGCGCCGGAAAGCGCGCGGGCCGAGGCGGCGCGGCGGGTGCTGACCAGCGAAACCGGCTCTCTGATCGAGGAGAACCGGCGGCTACACCGGCTGATCACCACCGGCGTCGACGTGGAATACCGGGACGCCAAGGGTCGCATCGTCGGCGATAAGCTATGGCTGATCGATCTGGAGAACCCCGACGCCAACGACTGGCTGGTCGTCAATCAATTCACGGTTGTCGAAGGCCGCAACAATCGCCGGCCGGACCTGGTGCTATTCGTCAACGGCCTGCCGATGGCGGTGCTGGAGTTGAAGAACGCGGCGTCGCACAACGCGACAATCAGCGACGCCTATCACCAGCTTCAAACCTATCGCGACCAGATCCCCAGCTTGTTTCGCACCAACGCCGTGCTGGTGACGTCGGATGGGCTGGAAGCGCGGGTCGGGTCGCTGACCGCCAATGAAGAACGCTTCATGCCGTGGCGAACGGTGACCGGCGAGGATTTCGCCCATCGCGGAACGCCCGAACTCGACACCCTGCTGCAGGGTGTGTTCACCAAGGAAAACTTTCTGGCCCTGATCCGCGACTTCACCGTGTTTGGCGACGCGGGCGAGGGGCCGTTCAAGATCATCGCCGGTTATCACCAGTTCCACGGCGCCCGAAAGGCGTTGCGGGAGGCGGTGGCCGCCAGCCGTCCGGACGGCGATCGCAAGATCGGGGTGATCTGGCACACGCAAGGCTCGGGCAAGAGCCTGCTGATGGCGTTCTTCGCCGGCCTTGTCGTCAAGTCCGCCGAATTGGAGAACCCCACGGTCGTCGTCCTGACCGACCGCAATGATCTGGACGATCAGCTCTATTCCACCTTCGGCCTGTGCCGCGACCTGATCCGCCAGACCCCCGAACAGGCCGACAGCCGCGAGGCGCTGAAGGCCCTGCTGGAACGCTCCGCCGGCGGGGTGATCTTCACCACCGTGCAGAAGTTTTCGCCCGAGCGCGGTGAGGAAACTTTTCCGGAGTTAACGGCGCGCCGCAACGTCATCGTCATCGCCGACGAGGCGCATCGCAGCCAGTACGGCTTCGACGCCAAGCTGAACGCACAGACCGGCGCGCGGCGCTATGGCTACGCGCATTACATCCGCCAGGCTCTGCCCAACGCCTCGTTCATCGGCTTTACCGGCACGCCGATCGAGTCCGGCGACGTCAACACCCCGGCGATCTTCGGCGAATATATCGACGTCTATGACATCAGCCGCGCGGTGGAAGATGGGGCGACGGTGCCGATCTACTACGAAAGCCGGCTGGCGCGGATCGAGCTTAGCGAAGACGAAAAGCCCAGGATCGACGCCGAGATCGAGGCCC
>JAYUBD010000307.1:0-1763 GCA_043740995.1 Caulobacteraceae bacterium
AGCCCGGTCCCGACCATAATCGCCATCGGCGTCGCTAAGCCCAGTGCGTCGGGGCAGGCGATTACGAAGACGGTGATAGTGAGGCTCAGCGCGAACAAAAGGGACTGGCCGACCCACCAGTACCAGAAGGCGAATGTCAGCAGGCCAACGACGACCGCGGCCAGAACGAGCCATTGCGACGCGCGATCTGCAAGTAGTTGCGCTGGCGCCTTGGAATTCTGAGCCTCTTGTACCAGCTTGACAATCTGGGCGAGCGCCGTGTCAGCTCCCACCTTGGTCGCTTTGTACTTGAACGTACCACTCTTGTTGATGGTTGCGCCGATCACCGCGTCGCCGACCTTCTTGGCGACCGGCATCGATTCTCCTGTGAGCATCGATTCATCGACCTGCGAGACCCCTTCCAGAACTGTTCCATCGACGGGTATCTTGTTCCCAGGCCGGATCACCACCGTGTCGCCGGAAAGGACCTCGGCGGTCGGCACTTCGATTTCCTTGCCGGCCCGCAACACGTTCGCCTTGGGCGGCGCTAAATCCATGAGTGCGCGGATCGCTTCGGATGCTCCCGCCCTGGCCCGCATTTCGAGCCAATGTCCGAGCAAGATGAAGATCAGCAGAATCGTCGAGGCCTCGTAGAATTGTTGGCCGCCGTAAAAGAAAGTCGAGCCGACACTGAACAAATATCCCGTGCCGACGCTGAGAACGACGAGCACCGCCATATTGGCGACGCCGCTGCGCAGCGAACGGTACGCAGCGACGACGAACGGCCAGACCGGATAGAGGATGGCTGCGCTCGCGAGCACGAATAGCACCAAGTCCAGCCGCAAGCCGAACGGCGGCGATATTTTGATGAAGTCAATTCCCATCGGCGAGAAGGCGAAAATCGGCAGGCCGAAGGCGAGCGCTATCCAGAAACGGTTCCGCATATCGCGGACCATCGACTGCATGTCATGGCCTTCGCCATGCCCCATTTCCCGGGCCATCGCGTCGCTTTTTTCCCCGCTATGCGCATTGTGTCCGGCGCCAGACTCGCCGCCAACATGGGTCTGGTCATCGGCGGGCCGCTTTTCGGCCGCTGCCGTTCCGGGCGCTCCCGCTCCGTTGGGGGGCGCCATGTCGGCCGACTTCATACCGGTATGGCTCATCCCGGCCGTGGAGTGGGCGGGCTTGGTCGGGCTCTTAGGAGCCTCGGCGCGACCGCCGTCGGACGCTGCAGCGTTGACGCAAATATGCCTCGGCAGGGCTTCACCGGCGCAATGAAAACCGCATGCCCTGATCGCGGTCTGCAATACGGAAAGGCTAGTGGCGGCCGGATCATAGTCAACAGTTGTAGAACCCGAGACCGGGTTGACTGATACGCGATTTACGCCTTCGATGCCCTGCAGTTGTTTTTCGATCCCGCGAGCGCCTAACACCGAAAACAGGTCGCCGACTTCGAGCGTGGCGGTCGTCACAGCTACCTACTCCCGATCGAATGAGAAGCGACTTTTAGCATAACAGGCTGCAAAATCACGGCGGTAGTAGCAGAAACTAGTCACGGCCGCTATTGTTCCCCACTTCGCATGCCCTCGCAGAGAAACACCACGGACACGCCGCGACGGCGCTCGTCATCGCCGATCAGGGACCGCCCAACCGGAAGCAACAAAAGCGGGACGAACCCGGCGAGGGAGACTGTCCTGAGCCAGCCAAGAGTGGGGGCGAGTGGTGAAGAACAGGGTTTCATTTGGCGAGCTTCAAGCCGATGCGCTTTACCTTTCAAAATTGCA
>JAYUBD010000308.1:0-1751 GCA_043740995.1 Caulobacteraceae bacterium
GCCTTTTATGGCTATCTGTTCGTGATCACGCGAGCGACCTGAGTGCGGTTTGCTCAACCCTTGGCGCATGGCGTTCTGGTCAGCCGCTACAAACGGTTCTTCGCCGATGTGCGGCTGGACGACGGTCGGGATATCACCGCCCACTGTCCCAATCCCGGCGCGATGCTGGGCTTGAACACACCCGGCATGGGCGTCTGGGTCTCGCCGGCCGATGGCCCCAAACGTAAACTGGCCTGGACGCTGGAACTGGCGGAGGCGGATGGGACTTTGGTGGGCGTCAATACCCTGCATCCCAACCGGCTGACGGCCGAGGCCCTGGCGGCGGACGCGCTGCCCGAACTGGCCGGTTATGACCTGCACCGCCGGGAGGTGAGGATGGGCGAAGCGAGCCGGGTGGACTTCCGCCTGGAGCATCCGGACCGGCGACCGTGCTGGCTGGAGGTGAAGAACTGCCATCTTCGGCGCGAGGGGACTCTGGCGGAATTTCCCGACTGCGTGGCGGCACGCTCGTCGCGGCATCTGCGCGAACTGGCCGGCCGGGTGGCGGAGGGCGACCGGGCGGTGCAACTGTTCGTCATCCAGCGGATGGACTGTGACCGGTTCGCGGCCTGCGCGGATCTCGATCCCGCTTATGCCGCCGGTCTGCCCGCGGCGGCGGCGGCGGGTGTTGAAGTCTTGTGCTATGGTTGCGACATTAGCCCCACGGAAATAAGCATCGCTCGTCGCCTGCCGTGGATCCACGCGCCCGGCGGCGCCTGAAGAAAGCAAGATCATCATGGCCCTCGTCGAGGACGTGCAGGAAGCCCCGGTCCGCAACGGCCAGATCAAGATCCACGGTCCCGAAGGTTTCGCCGGCATGCGCGCCGCCGGTCGGCTGGCGGCGGAATGCCTGGACATGCTGACCCCCTATGTGAAGCCGGGGGTGGTCACCGCCGACCTGGACCGATTGGCCCGGGAATTCACGCTGGATCACGGCGCTCTGCCCGCCTGCCTGTTTTATCGCGGCTATTCGCACACCCTGTGCATCTCGCCCAACCATGTGGTCTGTCACGGCATTCCCGGCGAAAAAACCCTCCGGGAAGGCGACATCGCCAATATCGATGTGACCGTGGTGGTGGACGGCTGGCACGGCGACCATTCGCGCATGTACGTTCTTGGCGAGGTCGCGCCGCGCGCGCGGCGACTGATCGAGGTCACCTATGAGGCCTTGGAACGCGGCCTGGCGGCGGTGAAACCCGGCGCGCAGCTCGGCGATATCGGCCATGCCATCCAGTCCTATGTCGAGGCCCAGCGCTGCGGCGTGGTGCGGGATTTCTGCGGCCACGGCCTTGGCCGGGTCTTTCATGACGCGCCCAACATCCTGCATTTCGGCCGACCGGGCACGGGCGAGGTGTTGAAGCCCGGCATGTTTTTCACCATTGAGCCGATGGTGAACCTCGGCAAACATCAGGTGAAGTTGTTGGCGGACGGCTGGACAGCGGTCACGCGCGACAAGTCATTGTCGGCCCAGTGCGAGCATTCCGTCGGCGTCACCGAGGACGGCTTTGAAGTGTTCACCGCCTCGCCGATGGGCCGGTTCCGCCCGGTCTAAGCCTCTGCTTGTGAAAAAACGACTGGCGCCCCAAGAAAATAGTTCCTAATTTGTTCCCATAGCCGCTTGGGGTGAAACTGCGGGGGAGTGTCAAGGTGCTGCGGGAACAAGGCCTGTTTGTCTTCCGGATGGAAACGTCGAGCCCCGCGTCGAGCGTGGC
>JAYUBD010000309.1:0-1750 GCA_043740995.1 Caulobacteraceae bacterium
GCGTTCATATTCGACTGGGTGCCCGAGCCGGTCTGCCAAACCGCCAGGGGAAAGTGGCTGTCGAGCTTGCCGTCGATAACCTCGCTCGCCGCGGCGATAATCGCCGCGCCGATTGCCGAATCCAGCTTGCCGAGCGCCATATTGGTTTCGGCGGCGGCGCGCTTGATGACGCCAAGTGCGCGAACCACCGGGAGCGGCTGTTTTTCCCAACCGATCTTGAAATTGTGCAGGCTCCGCTCCGTCTGGGCGGCCCAGTAGCGATCGGCGGGAACGTCGATCGGTCCAAAACTATCGGTCTCGGTCCGTATGGCGGTCATCAATCTCTCCAGGCGCTGAGCTTTTCGATCCTAGCCGGTCCAGGGCTCCAAAGCGCCCCAAGAGGCGAGAAGCGCGCCATAGGTCAAGAAGATCAGCGTGGTGATCGTATAGCCGGTCTTGCGCAGCGCGCCCCAACTGTCCAACCGCCGGCCGCCGCGCCAGACCAGGGGGATCAGCAACAGGCTCAGCAGGGCCATCGCCGCGGCGACCAGGCCGCATACCGAGGCGATGATCAAAGCCAGGGGCGGCCAGCCATAGACGACCCAGGCCGGATCGCCCGCTCCTGTTGACCAGCTGGCAAGCAGTCCCATGGCGATCAGCCACAGCAGGCCCTGAAGGCTTTGGATCAGGCCCGCGCGCCTCTGGCTGGTGCTCTCCCGGAAATCGCGGCGCGAGCGGGCGAACAGATCGAAAATGGCCATGACCGCGGCCAGTGCGGCCAGGATGGTCATCCCCTTCAACAGTCTCGCATTGCTGAGCAGACCGACCCGCTCATAGGCCGATGCGCCGCCGGGTGCGTAGAAGCGGGTGGCTCGCCCGCCAGACATGGCGAACACCAGGTGATCGACGCCGTCCGGGCTGACAAAGACGCCATTGGCCGAACCTGCCTGCGGCGTCCAGCCGCGGGTATCGCCGGACACCAGGAGCCGCCCGGCTTCGGTCACCTTGACCGTCGCGTCGCCGATCAGGCGGTCGATGAACCCCTCCAGGCCGCCGTAGGCGCGGCGATCAGTGCGATACACGCCCTCGAAATCGGCGCGGTCAGCGATCAGCTTTACCGATCCCGGCATGGGCGCGGCGGGGGGCGGGGCGTAGAAGGCTCCGACCAGGCTGCGGGCCAGAGACGCTGCCAGGGGCGCACCGGTATCGGTGTTGGTCGAGATGAACACGCCGAGTTTCAAAGCCGGGACGATTGTCAGGTTCGAGTGAAACGACAGGGTGGCGCCGCCATGGCCGACGCCCATGAAACCGCCGGGCAGAGGCTGTTCCATCAGACCGTGGCGGAACGCCGGAACCAGGGCCGCCGGCCGGGGGAGGGGCGTCGACAGGGCGACTCCTGTCCGCGGTCCATAGACCGTGACGCCGTCCAAGGCGCCGGCGCCCAGCAGCATCAGCATGTAGCGGGCCATATCGCCGGCCGTGCTCGATCCGGCCCCGGCGGGCGCCACCTGCCCGAGATATTCGAACGGTCGCTGGCGCCATCCGTCGGGCGTCCAACGGTAGGCCTGTGACAAGCCCTCGGCCAAGGTCGGCGCCATCGGCGCGGGCAGGCCGGCGCGCGGGGCGTGCGGTTCGCGGAAACTGGTATGGCTCAGCGTCAGAGGCGTCAGTATGGCGCGTTCGACGGCGGCCTCATAGGTCTGCCCGGTGACTTCGGCGATCGCCGCGCCCGCCAATCCCGCGCCATAGTTCGAATAGCTGACCAGGCTCT
>JAYUBD010000310.1:0-1750 GCA_043740995.1 Caulobacteraceae bacterium
GCGCTCCGCCAACGCGAGGTCAGCTGGGCCGCCATTGGCGAGGCGCTCGGCATATCGCGGCAGTCGGCGTGGGAGCGTTTTTCCTGACCGACGCGCCGCCGTCGGCGGGCGATTGCGTGATCGGTCGCCTGTTCGAGACGCCGACCTGGGAACAGGTCGATCTGACCGAAACCCTATTCGAGGACTGCAGGTTTATCGGCGGCGCTCTCGGCGGGGCGACCCTGATCGGCGCGAAATTCATCAATTGTCGCTTGATCCGGTGCGCCTTCACGCACGCGGATCTGCGCGAGGCCATATTTTCCAGCTGCATCCTGGCCGATCCGTCGACCCAGATTGGCGTGAATTTCGGGTTTGCCCGGCTGGATGAGGTCCGGTTCGAACGGTGTGACCTGACCCATGCCCGGTTCGACGGGGCCGATCTTTACGCCGCGGATTTTCGCGATTGTCAGATGTTGGGTGCGCGGTTTGCCCGAGCGCGGTTTCATCGGGCGTTCGGGAAAACGGTGGTTCGGACCGCGTTGAGCCTGCAACGCTGCAACCTCGAACTGGCCGAACTATCGGGCGCCCGCCTGGCGGGGTGCGATCTTACGGGTTGTCGCCTACGCGAAACGGATCTTACGGGCGCAGATCTGGAAGGTGCGATCCTAACCGATTGCGATCTGTTCCAGGCGTTGATCGACGGGACCCGCCTGGCCGGCGCCGACCTGAGAGGCGCCGAAGTCAGCGGGCTCGACCTTCGCCGTCTCGCCACCTATCGCGATCTGAAAATCGCAGCCGACCAGCAATTCCGATTGCTGGACGCCATGGGCATCGACGTTCACCCCGAACCGTCCGTGACCTGATCGAATCGACGTCGCGGCTGGCCCTTTGGCCTTGGGTCCCGAAGGTGTAGGATGCCTGCGGCGTGGCAGAGGCGCGTCCATGGTGCAGCACCCTATTGATCGGCGACGGATGATCGCCCTGGCCGCGGCCGGGGTCGCTGGACTGAGCCGTGCGCGGGCGGCGATCATCGAGCAGGGCGAGGCCTCGCGCCTGACGCCTCTGGCCGACCTGCCCTATACGCCCCCCACCAACATCGCCATGGTGGCGGATATTTATCGGCGAATGACCGCGCAGGTTCGCATAGCGGGCCAGGGTCCATTTGCTTTCGTCGTCGACACCGGGGCCAACCGCACGGTGATCGCCGACACCTTGATCGAGCGTCTGGGTCTGCCACTCAATGCGCCCACGGTTGTCAACGGTGTTGCCGGCGGCCAGATGGAGCCGACCACCGTGGCGGCACTGACCATAGGGGGACGCCTGCATCCACCGCAAATTTTGTCGGTCCTGCCGGAAACGGCCCTTGGCGGTCCGGGCCTGTTGGGGCTTGATGCCCTGGACGGCCAGCGCCTGACCCTGGACTTTCGCGGGCAGACTTTGCGCATCGAACAGGGGGGCCGCTCGTGGCCCAAGCCCGGCGAGATCACGGTCCGGGCTCGCCGTCGGAATGGCCAGCTGACCCTGGTTGACGCCGATTTGGCCGGTATCCCGATCGTCGCCTTCCTCGATTCCGGCGCGCAGAATACCATCGGCAACATGGTCCTGCGGCGCATGGCGCTCAGCCGCCGAGCCGGGAGCCTTTGGCTAAAAACCCCGATCGTCAGCGTCACGGGACAGGTTATCGATGCCGAAATGGCCGACCTGCCCCGCCTGCGCGTAGGCGGCATGAAACTGCCCAACTGGCCGGTGGCGTTCGCCGACCTTCACACCT
>JAYUBD010000311.1:0-5964 GCA_043740995.1 Caulobacteraceae bacterium
AGGGCAAGCCGGGCGGTCACGCCGCGCCGCTCCGGGCAGAATCGACTTTTGGCATGTTCGTCCTCGTTGCGGGCGCGCTGGGTCCATAAGCCTAGCGGCGGCGACCCGGTTAGGGAACGCGAATGTTCGGCGCGGCTTCTGGCATCATTGAACCGCGATCCGTTCGGGTGTACCGCGCGGCGCCATTGTGGTGGGACCGGCTCGGCGCCGCGCCCTGGAGACTGCGACTTGGACGATCCCTCTCTCGGCGCCGGGCTGGACGGTGCGCGACGCCCGGGCCGGCGGCGCGGCTTCGCGGCCCTGACCCTGGGCGCGGTGGGCGTGGTGTTTGGCGATATCGGCACCAGCCCGCTCTATGCCCTGCGCGAAGCCCTCGCCCATTCGCGGCCGATGGGCCCGCCGGAAGTGGCGGTGCTGGGGGTGGTCTCGCTGGTGCTGTGGACCCTGACCCTGGTGGTCACCGTCAAATATATCGCCTTCCTGATGCGCGCCGACAACAAGGGCGAAGGCGGATCGGTGGCCCTGATGGCCCTGGCGCAGCGCGCCCTGGGTCGGCCATCGACCGCTTTGTTCGTTCTGGGCATTGTCGGGGTGTCGCTGTTCTATGCCGACGGGGTGATCACCCCGGCCTTCTCGGTGATCTCGGCGGTCGAGGGGCTGAAGGCGGCGCCGCATCTGGGCCGCATGCTGGATCCCTATATCCTGCCGATCGCGGCGGGCATTCTGGTGGCGCTGTTCGTGGTTCAGGCCAAGGGCACCCATCGGATGGCGTCGCTGTTCGGGCCGATCACCCTGCTGTGGTTCCTGACCCTGGCGGCCCTGGGCCTGTATCACATCGCCGATGATCTGTCGGTGTTCCGCGCCTTCAATCCGTGGTTCGCCGTTCGCTTCCTGATCGATAACGGGTTCGTCGGATTCGTGATCCTGGGCAGCGTCTTCCTGGCGGTGACCGGAGCCGAGGCGCTCTATGCCGATATGGGCCATTTCGGAAAAGGGCCGATCCGCGCGGCCTGGCTGATCCTGGTCTTCCCCTGCCTGGCGCTCAACTATCTGGGCCAGGGGGCCCTGGTGCTGCATCACCCGCATATGCGGCGCAATCCGTTTTTCGACATGGTGCCGCATTTTGCCTATTGGCCGGTCCTGGCGCTGGCCACCGCCGCGGCGGTGATCGCCAGCCAGGCGGTGATCACCGGCGCCTTCTCGCTGACCCAACAGGCCGTGCAGCTGGGCCTGCTGCCGCGCCTCGAGGTGCGCCGGACCAGCCAGACCCAATCGGGTCAGATCTTCGTGCCGGCGGTAAACGGCATGATGATGGTGGGGGTCCTGGTGCTGCTGGTGATCTTCCAGTCTTCGCACGGCCTGGCCTCGGCCTATGGCGTCGCGGTGACCGGCACCATGTTGATCAGCACCCTGCTCGCCTATGTGGTCGCCCGCCATCTATGGAAATGGCGGCGCTGGCAGATCGCCGCCCTGCTGCTGCCCCTGTCATTCGTCGACACCGTGTTCCTCGCCGCCAACCTGTTGAAGATCAAGGACGGCGCCTGGCTGCCCCTCGCCTTCGGCGTGGGTCTGGTGACGGTGATGTGGACCTGGTCGCGCGGCCTGCGCATCCTCACTGAAAAGGCGCGCAGCGACAGCCTGCCGATCAGCGATCTGGTCGCCATGCTCTCGGCCCGCCCGCCGCATCGCGCGCCGGGCACGGCGATGTTCCTCACCGCCAATCCCGACCTCGCGCCGGTCGCCCTGATGCACAATCTCAAGCACAACAAGGTGCTGCACGAGCGCAATGTGATCCTCACCGTGCAGACCGCCGAGACGCCGCACGTTGACGAGGCCGACCGCGTCCGCATCGAGCCGATCGGCGGCGATTTCAAACGGGTAATCATCACCTACGGCTTCATGGAAAGCCCCAATGTTCCGAAGACCCTCACCCAGTGCCGGCGCCTGGGCTTGAAGTTCGACATCATGTCGACCAGCTTCTTCCTGGGCCGCCGCTCGGTGGTGCCGGACGTGCGCAGCTCGATGCCGCTGTGGCAGGACCACATCTTCATCTTCCTGATGAAGAACGCCGCCAACCCCACCGACTTCTTCAAGATCCCGCCCGGCCGCGTCGTCGAGCTGGGCGCCCAGATGACCGTCTAGCCGGGCGCGCGGCCTCTAGATCACGCCTCGTCGCGGGTCTGATCGACCAGGCGATCCAGCTGGTCGAGCTGATTGCGGAGCATGGCGCGATCGTTTTCCGGCAAATTCCAGCCATAGGCGCGGTAGGTCCGCAGCTCGCGAAGCTGGATGTCGCGGAGCTGTTGTCGGAAGTCCGCGGCGTCTTCCGGCGCCAGCAGATCGTCGGCGACGCCCTGATTGATTTCACCGCGGATATGCGCCTCGACCTGTCGGAACTCCGGGTAGCCGCGGAAGGTCGCGCGTCGCCGACCATAGGCATCGCCATGGTGCGGACCATAGTAAGGCTGGCTGGCGCGAGGCTGGCCATAATAGGGCTGCGCCCATGCCGCCGCCGGCAGGGCCAGGGTGAACGCGGCGGCGGCCAGGATAAGGGTTTTCGTCGTATTCATCGGATCCTCGTTGGTTGGTTTGGCTATCAAGCTCAACCTTCGGGCGGCGGGAAAGTTCCCTACCGCCTACCGCCCACCGGGGCATGCCATGCAGACAAACCCCTCTCTCCCCTCTATGGGGAGGATCGAGACGAAGTCCGGGGTGGGGGTCTCAAGGGACCATCCCCCCAGGCCTCGCCATTCCCCGCCCTGACGGCTTTGCCGTCTGTCCCGTCCCATTTTGGGGCGGGAGGATAGAGTTAGGATCCGCCATGACCGCGCCGGTGAAAAAAGTCGTGCTTGCCTATTCCGGCGGGCTGGACACCTCGATCATTCTGAAATGGCTGGAGCAGACCTATGGCTGCGAGGTGGTGACCTTTACCGCCGATCTGGGCCAGGGCGACGAACTGGGTCCGGCCCGCGACAAGGCCCTGCTGCTCGGCGTCAAACCCGAGAACATCTTCATCGAGGACCTGCGCGAGGAGTTTGTGCGCGACTATGTGTTCCCGATGTTCCGCGCCAATACGGTCTATGAAGGGATCTATCTGCTCGGCACCTCGATCGCACGGCCGCTGATCGCCAAAAAACAGATCGAGATCGCCCGCCGGGTCGGTGCCGACGCGGTCTGTCACGGCGCCACCGGCAAGGGCAATGATCAGGTGCGCTTCGAGCTTGGCTATTACGCGCTGGAGCCCGACATCCGGGTCATCGCCCCCTGGCGCGAATGGGATTTCAAGAGCCGCGAAGCTCTGTTGGCCTTCGCCGAACAACACCAGATCCCGATCGCCAAGGACAAACGCGGCGAGGCGCCGTTCAGCGTCGATGCCAACCTGCTGCACTCGTCCAGCGAGGGCAAGGTGCTGGAGGACCCCAATGTCGAGGCGCCGGAATTCGTGCACATGCGCACCATCGCGCCGGAGGATGCCCCCGACCGTCCGTGCGTGTTCACCCTGGCCTTCGAGCGCGGCGACCCGGTCGCCGTCGACGGCGAAGCCCTGTCCCCCGCCGCCCTGCTCACCCGCCTCAATCAGCTCGGCCACGATAACGGGGTCGGTCGCCTGGACCTGGTGGAGAACCGCTTCGTCGGCATGAAGTCGCGCGGCGTCTATGAGACCCCTGGCGGCACGATCCTGCTGGCCGCCCACCGGGGCATGGAATCGATCACCCTCGATCGCGGGTCCATGCACCTGAAGGACGAGCTGATGCCGCGCTATGCCGCCTTGATCTATAACGGCTTCTGGTTCTCCCCCGAGCGCGAGATGCTGCAGGCGGCCATCGACCATTCGCAGGCGATGGTTACCGGCGAGGTGCGGATCAAGCTCTATAAGGGCAATGTCAGCGTGATCGGCCGGTCCAGCCCGTACTCGCTGTACGACCAGGACCTGGTCACCTTCGAGGAGGGCCAGAGCGCCTATGACCACCGCGACGCGGCGGGATTCATCAAGCTCAACGCCCTGCGGCTGCGGGTGAAGGCGAAGCGGGACGCGCGGGCGGGCTAGGGCATTCCCTACCAAAGGTTCATCCGCCAGGCCTTGGCGAGGGCGATCAACCGGTAGCCACCCGCCCCCGGCGCCGCTATAATCCGGCGCTCCAGGGCCAAAGCTTCACGGGCGCGAGGCGCCCGGGGCCGGCCCGCATCGCATCGGGTATGAATTGGTTCTCGACCTGCCCATGGCCTGTTTCATCGCCGCCCTGGTGATCGGCGCGTTCGCCGAGGGCGGCGCGTGGCTGTTGGGCCTGTGGACCTATCGGTCGGCGCGGCTGCGCATGGTCAATATTCTGGTGGTGTTCGGCCTGATCCAGGGGTTCGGCGTTGGCTGGATCATCGGCGGACGCCACGCCATGGGCGGCGTGTTTCCGGTGCTGTTCATGGTCGGCGCCGTGCTCGGCCTCCTGGTCGAGGGGCTGAACGAATATTGGCTGCGCGCCTGGTCGTGGTCACCGCGTCCGCTGCTCGGCATTGCCCGCTCGATCGACAAGGCGGCGTTCGTCGGGGTGGCCTGGGGGTTCGCGCCGCTCGCCACCGTCATCCTGGCCAAACTGATCATGACCACGTCACGGGGAGCCTGATGGCCGCGCCAAAGCTTTCTTCGCCAAGGCTCTCGGGGGGAGACCGGATCCACGCCGCCGTGCTGGCCGGCGGGGCGGGCCTGGTCTGCGCCTATTGGATCGCCTTTTTCCACAGCGACCTGACCCTGCCGCGCTTCGTGCATGACCTGACCGATCCCGACTTCGTGCACCTGACCACCGTCTATATGGGGTTCGAATCGGCCTTTCCCCTGGCCGACCTGCTGGTCGCGGTCACCTCGGCCCTGGCCGCCTTCTATCTGGTCGGACGAGACGCCAAGGCGGTGCTGTTCGGGCTGGTGGCCAGCGGGGCGCTGGGCTTTCTCGCCTTCATCGATATCTCGTTCAACCTGCTGCACGGCCTCTATGCGCCGGCGGTGCTGTTCAAGGACGCCGGCCTGCAGATGGAGGCGGTGATCAATCTGGGCTGCGTGATCGGCGCCACGGCCTCGATCTGGCGGCTGTGGAGCCACCCCCTGCGCCGGGCCGAGGACCGCGCCTCGCGCGCCGCCCAACCGACCGCCGGGCCGGGTGTCGCCGACGCGGTGGGGCAATGATGGCCGTCGCGGTCATCCGGGTTTAATAGGGGGGCCTATGCCCCGCTGAAGGAGGAATCCGTGTCCAAGACCTTGATGACCCTGCTCGCCGCCGCGCTGATGGCCGGCGCCGTTCAGGCCGCCCCGGCCGCCCCGGCCATTACGCCGGCGGTTGACCCCGATCGACCGGCCGCCGATGTGGCCCGGGACGCCCTGCGCAAGCCGGCCCGGATGCTGGCCTTTGCCGGCGTGAAACCCGGCGATACGGTGATCGAACTGCTGCCCGGCGGCGGCTATTTCACCCGCCTGCTCAGCCGGGCGGTGGGGCCGTCCGGTCATGTCTATGCCGCCATCCCGGACGCCAAATCAACCGATGCGGAGCCCGCCGCCGCCGCCATCGCGGCGCTTCCGGCCTATGCCAATGTCACGGTGATCCCGATCACCGGCCTGGCGGCGGCCCCGAGCGCCGACGTGATCTGGATGGCGCAGAACTATCACGACATGCACCTGTCACGCCTGCATGTGGACGTGTCCGGCTTCAACAAGCTGTTGTTCGCCAGGCTCAAATCCGGGGGCGTGCTGATGCTGATCGATCACGTGGCCGCGACCGGCGCGCCGGTCACCGAAACCGCCGACCGCCTGCACCGCATTGATCCCGCCGTGGCGCGCGGCGAAATCGTCAATGCCGGCTTCGTGTTCGAGGACGAGAACGCCGATCTGCGCAATCCGAACGATGCCCACACCGCCCTGGTGTTCGATCCCGCCATCCGCGGCCACACGGATCAGTTCGTCTACCGTTTCCGCAAACCCTA
>JAYUBD010000312.1:0-1746 GCA_043740995.1 Caulobacteraceae bacterium
GGCCTATGCCGGCGCTCAACTGGGGCGGCTCGACCCGGTGAAGGCGCCGTCGTTGGCGATCAATCTGGTGGGGGCGAGCCTGGTCATGCTGTCCCTCACCCATGATTTCAATCTCGCCGCCTTTCTGATGGAGGCGGCCTGGGCGGTCGTGGCGGCCTTCGGCCTTATCCGCCTGGCGATCAGGCGGCGTCGCGAGCGTTGAGCCGATCCAGCCAGGCGAGACAGGCTTGCGCCACGTCTTCCCAACCAGGCTCTCCCATTAGCCAGTGGCTCATCTCGGGGAAGACCCGCGTTGTGCCGCCCAGGCGGCGGGCCGTGCTCTCCACCGTGGCCGGCGGGTGGATGGCGTCCTTGCAGCCGACCATCGCCAGGACCGGGGCCTTGATCTTGCCGGGCGCGACGCTGGTGGTGGCGAACGGATCCAGCCACCAGTTCAAAGTTTCCCACAGGGCGCGACCGCTTTCCGGCGTCATGCGGGCGAAGGTTTCCCGGCGGGCCGCCTGGGGCAATTGGTCGAACAGATATTGCCGCGCGGCGGCATAGTCGGGATCCACCGGCATCGACCAGAACGGACCCAGCGCATAGAGGCTAACGGCGGAAATGGCTTCCTCCATACTGCCACCCTGCACGCCCCACGGCGCCGAGGGGGCGAGTAGGATCAGCGCCTCGACCGGCATCGTGGCGGCGGCCATTTGGGCGACAAGTCCGCCCAGCGAGTGGCCAATCAGAATGGGCGGTGTCGGAAGGTCGGCGCAAACGGCGACGATGGCGCGCGCATAGTCGCTCATTGATCGGCCGGTCACGGCGCTCCGGGCCGCGCCCCGCTCGTGCCCGGGCAGATCGGGGGCCAGGACCGTATGGCCGGCCCGTTCGAACGGTTCACGAAACGCGTCGAACACCCAACCGGCGCAAAAGGCGCCGTGGACCATAACCACGGGGGGCTTCAATCGTCGACCTTCCTGACATGGGCGGCTGCGCGAGCCCGCCCTGACTGGCCACCCTACACCCGTCCAGTCATCGAAGCGAACGGTGTTGGCGGATGGTCGCGGCCGGCCTGACTTGAGGGCGCGGCGCTTGGGGCCAGAGCAGGCGCTTCTTGCTTTGAATCGAGGCCCCTTCGGAAAGCGGGAGTCCAGCTTGGCTTGGCGGCAAGCCCGCAATGTAGAACGCCGGGTCCGCGCCGTCGCGGGGAAAACGCCATTGGGGTGGCGCGATCTATGGGCTGACTTCCGCCGTGACGAGGGACCGGAAGAGGTCGATCACCCTGCGGTAGGTTTCGCGTTTGAACCTGACCACGGTATTCAGGGCGTCGTCGATATCCGCCCAGCGCCATTGTGAAAATTCGATTTCATTGTGACTGTTGAGATCGAACTCGGAATCGTCGCCGGCGAATCGAAACGCAAACCAGAGCTGCTTTTGACCGAGCCAGGATTGTCCGATTTTCAACCGGTGACCGGGTGGAAAAGCGTAGGCGATCCAGTCGTTGGTTTGACCGAGCAGGGCGATGGTTCGAGCGCCGGTCTCCTCGCGCAATTCGCGGACCGCCGCTTGCAGCGGTGTCTCGCCGGCATCCATGCCGCCTTGCGGAAACTGCCAGTTGCGGGGTCCCGCCGTATCGGCCCGACGGCCCAGCCAAACCTTGCCCGCCGCATTGACCAGGACAATCCCGACATTGGGGCGGAAGCGGTCGAGATCCATGGCGGTCGGCGCGCCCTGGCTAATTGGGCTTCACCGCCGGGGAGGCGG
>JAYUBD010000313.1:0-1743 GCA_043740995.1 Caulobacteraceae bacterium
GTGCGCATCCGAAATCGCTGCCTGATCACCGGCCGTCCGCGGGCCTTTTATCGGAAAATGAAGATGAGCCGGATCGCATTGCGCGAATTGGGTTCGGCCGGGCAGATTCCCGGTCTCGTGAAGTCGAGCTGGTGAGGAGGGTTCAACATGGTCAATGACCCGATCGGCGACTTGATCGCCCGTATTCGTAACGCCGCCATGCGCAAGCGGTCCAAGGTGCTTACGCCCGCCTCCCGCATGCGGGAGCGCGTACTGGGCGTGTTGGAATCTGAAGGCTATATCCGTGGATTCACGCTCGTCCAAAAGCCGGGAGCGTTTCCGGAATTTGAGATAGAGTTGAAATATTTCGACGGAGAGCCGGTGATCGCCGAGATCAGCCGTGTTTCAAAGCCGGGCCGCCGGGTCTATTCGTCGATCGGCGATCTAAAGCCGGTGAAGAATGGGCTGGGGATTTCGATCCTGTCGACTCCCAAGGGTGTGATGTCCGATACCGCCGCGCGCGACGCCAATGTTGGCGGCGAAGTGCTCTGTCAGGTGTATTGATATGTCCCGCATCGGCAAAAAACCCATCGCCATCCCCGCTGGCGTCACCGTGACGGTCGACGGTCAGACGGTGGCTGTCAAAGGCCCCAAGGGCCACCTCGCCTGGACGGTTAGCGACGACATCGTCATCAAGAACGAGGCCGCTGAAATCTCCCTGACCCCGCGCGATGAGTCCACGCGCGCCCGGGCGATGTGGGGCCTGTCGCGCACCCTGGTTGACAATATGGTGGTCGGCGTGACGACGGGTTACGAACAGACCCTGGAACTGGTCGGCGTTGGCTATCGCGCCGCCATGAAGGGGCCGTCACTTAATATGCAGCTGGGTTTCTCGCACGAGATCAATATTCCCGCGCCTGACGGGATCAGCTTCACCGTGCCCCGGCCGGTGGAAATCAAGATCGCGGGCATCGACAAACAGGCCGTCGGTGAAATGGCGGCGCGTATCCGCAAGCTCCGACCGCCCGAGCCCTATAAGGGCAAAGGCGTACGCTATGCCGGCGAAAAGGTTCGCCGCAAAGAAGGCAAGAAGAAGTAGGCCATGGCGCTTTCATCTCGAGATATCAGCAAGCAACGCGCCAGCCGCGTTCGTCGTCGCCTCAAGTCGGTGGCCAGCGGTCGGCCGCGCCTGTCGGTGTTCCGGTCAGCCAAGAATATCTACGCGCAGATCATTGACGATCGCCTCGGCGTCACCCTCGCGGCCGCCTCTTCGCTGGAAGAGGGCAAGGGCGCAAAGGGAACGGATGTCGGCGCCGCCGCCAAGGTCGGTGCGCTGGTCGCTCAGCGGGCGCTCGAGAAAGGCCTGAAAGACGTGGTCTTCGATCGCGGCGGTTACATCTATCATGGGCGGATCAAGGCGCTCGCGGACGCAGCCCGCGAAGCCGGTCTGAACTTCTAAGGAAATCAAAAGCATGGCCCGTGGCGAACAACAGCGTGGGGGCGGCGAGCGCCGCGATCGGCGCGACCGCAATAAACCCGAAGAGCGCGCCGACAACGAGATCGTCGAAAAGCTGGTGCACATCAATCGCGTCGCCGCGACCGTTAAGGGCGGCCGCCGCTTCTCATTCGCCGCCCTGATGGTGGTCGGTGACCAAAAGGGCCGCGTCGGCTTTGGTCACGGCAAGGCCCGTGAGGTTCCCGAGGCGATTCGCAAGGCGACCGAGGAAGCCAAGAAGACGATGATCCGCGTGCCTTTGCGCGAAT
>JAYUBD010000314.1:0-1743 GCA_043740995.1 Caulobacteraceae bacterium
AGCGTCTTGCCGCCTCCGGTCGGCGCGATCAGCAGGGCGTCGCGCCCGGCCCGCGCCCGCTCGATCATCGCCAGCTGGTGGGCGCGCGGGCTCCAGCCCCGCTGGGCGAACCAGTCGGCGAACCGGGGCGGCAGGAGATCGGCGGCTGAACCTGACGTGTCGGCCATCGCGGGCCTTCAGGTTTCAGCCCAAGGCGATAGGAATTTGCAACCGCTCGTCTCGAAGTGCCGGACGTTTCGGGTGATGACCGTCAGGTCGTGAACGAGCGCTGTCGCGGCGATAAGCTCGTCAATCGCACCGACAATCTTTCCGTCACGCCGAAGCGCGAGCTTCACCGCAGCCCAGACGCTGGCGACCTTGAAGTCGATTGGCAAGACCCGCGGACCAAAGACGACCAGGCCTTCCGCAAGCCAGGCTTCGATGGCCGCCCGCCTGGCGCCTCGCGGAACGGCAAGCACGCCGTACTGCAACTCGCCGATCGAAATGACGCTGGTATGCAGGTCCGAGGCGTCCTGCGCCTGAATCCAGGCCATGTAGCCCTCATTGGGGCGCGGCTTCTGGGGCTCGCTCAGGGCGTTTGTATCGAGCAGAAAACTCAAAACTCAACGTCCCGGGACGGCGTCTGGTCGCGCGTAAGATCAATGCCCTCCAGGCTTGGGACTGAAAGCAGAAACGCCTTGAAATCTCGCGACTGAACCGTCGGCGTCATCGCGTCGAACTGTGCCTTTGAGAGGACAACGGCGGTCTCTTTGCCCCTCACGCTGACGGTTTGAGGACCCTGATCGACCGCCCGCCGCACCACTTCGGAAAATTGATCTCTGGCCTTTGCAAGAGTCCAGGTCATGCGTCCCTCCAGATGGCTATCTGATATAGCCATATAGCACGGGTCGCGGCCGCGGAAAAGCAATAGTTCCTGCTTTGTTCGACCCTTTCGCCAGTCCTCACGCCCGCGCCGGATTTTCCAGCCGGCTCATCCACCAGTCGGCGTCGAAGGTCGGATCGCCGCTGAGATGCCGCCACAGCTTGATGCGGTTCACATATTCCAGCCGGCCGGTGTCCTGCTCGAACCAGGGTTCCGGCGTCATCAGCAGGCTCTCCACGGTCTCCGGCTGCGGGCTCTTGACGAAGAAGATCGGCCGCTGCGCCGGTTCGGCCGGCAGGGTGGCCATGTCCCAGCGCCGCACCTGCGGCGCCGAGGGGTTCATGCGGATCTTGAACATGGTCCGGGTGCGGTCGGCGTGGTTGACCCCGCCGCCATGCCAGATGCCGTTGTGCAGGAACAGCAGCGTCCCGGCCTCGCAGACCATGTGCTGCTGGCCGACGATGTTCTGATATCGCCCGAGCGCCACCTCGCTGACCTTGCGCAGGTGGGTGCCGGGGATGAACCGCGTCCCGCCCATCGGCCGCGTCACGACGTGCGGATAGTACATGATCTGCAGGTCGAACCCCTGCGACGGGTCGATGGTCGAGTCCTGATGGGTGTGCTGGGAGACGTGCTCGCCGCCGCCGGCCTCGTAGTAGGCGGGCGGGAAGGTCACATGCAGGAAGTGGTGGTCGAAGATCGGGTCTGGGCCGACCAGGCTCTGAATCGCCCCCTTCACCAGCGGCAGGTCCAGCAGCCGGGCGATGGCGCTGCCTTGCCGATAGGCCCCCGCCAGCGGCGTTCCCGGCGCGACCTCGGGGATGTCGGCGCGGGCCAGGAGTTCGCCGTAGGTGCGCATCATCTTGCGCCCGGGCTGTGGA
>JAYUBD010000315.1:0-1743 GCA_043740995.1 Caulobacteraceae bacterium
GGTCGCCAGCGGTAAGGTCGAAGGTCCACCCGTCATCCTCGGGCCGGGCTATATCGAGGGGGAAGTCGGGATCCACTTCGACCGACCAGCCTTCGGCGATCAGTTGGGGGCAACCCCGCAGCACGAAGGCGGCGAACGACGCCGCCGTGGCGCCCTCGCTCAGGCTGAACCAGAAGCGTTGGGGCTCGGAGGCGTCGAAGCCCTGCAGACTGTCCAACCGCCGCAAGCCGTCTTTGCCCAGGCGCTCGACCAGAGCGTTCTCACCCGCCGGGTCTCGCATGACGCGCGCGACGCGGCGGTCCTGGTCGAGCAGGGCGTGGCGGGCGGGATCGCCGTGGGCGAATTGCGCCGCCCCATAGTCAAAGCTCAGCCGAATGACCGGAATCTCCACGGCCTTCACCCATCGCCTCTCCTGCCATCGATACTTGCCCGGAATCACCTCGACCTTATCGACCTTGGTCAGGGACAGGTGGGCCACCGCCCGCGGGGCTGTCCGCACGGTGGCGAAACCAGCCACCTTTTGGGGTAGAGGTGTTTGCGGTCGAATCGGCGCCAGCGCCGCGCGCAAGCGATCGGCGACATCCTCCGCAAGCCCTGGCGGCACGGGGGGCGCCTCCAGTAGGGCGGCGATCAGCCGGGCCGGCATGCCCGTTTCCAGCGGCCCAGCCAAACCCGCCTCCAGATCGAGATAGTGCGGCGGCGTCATCTTGAGCATGATCACACCCGCGTCCCCGTCCAGGGTAAGCGCAAATCGCTGGGTGTCGCCCCCGCCCATCACCCAACCACCCGCGGCGGTCCTCGACGGGCCGGCGTGGATCGGGGGACCCTCAATGTCCCGCCAGCGACAGCGACCCGTCGCCAGCATGGCGTCCAGGGCGGCCGCGCCGACCGCGCCACGCAATTCGCAGGCGCTCATGGAATAGCCCGTCAGCCCGAACACCAGGGCCAGGATCTCCAAATCAGCGGCGCGCAGATATTTCGGCGGCGTATGCGAATTAACGACATTGGGGTCCTGCCGGGTTGATCGACCTGTCGGTCGATCATTCTTGTCGAGCTTGACCTTCATCGGCTGGACTTGCGCGATGGTTCCGCCGGTCTCGACATCGAGAACATAGATCAGTTTCTGGCGCAGACTGGCGGCATCGCTGTCGTCATGGCGGCGCGCAACTTCCTGAACGCGGTTTAGCCACGCTTCCAATTCCGGCGGCGCCTGATAGGGGTCGCTGGTCTGGCTCCAGCTCAGCAGCGCGGCGACGACATGCTTGCAGTTCCACCCCACCGGACAGTCGCAATCCCCCTGGATATCCAGGCCGGAGGCGGCGTTGCCGAGCGTCACGTCTATGGTCTGGCGATAGGACGGCTGATAGTCGCCGCGCACCGTGCTTTCGATGTCCCAGCCGCCAGGCCTCGGCGCCACACCGTCAATGCGCCCGCGGCCGGCTCGAAAATAGGCCATCCCCGCCGCGAAGGTTCGGGGCGACCCAATGGCGCGCTGGATGGCGTTCTCGTTGATCGCGGAGGGGGACAAGCGCGGACCTGGGCTGGTGGACGACTCAGGGAAGGATATCGATTGGCGCGTGGAGTCCAACCCGTCCCCGCTCGTCCCAGGGCAAGGCGCGCTTGATCGGCTGCGGGAAACTTTGGCGATCACCGGGCTGACCCGCCCGCGTCCCGATTGGACGCCGTTCAAGTCACATTTGGACGGCTGTGTATTTCCTTTTGGACAGTGTCCCAGCCGAGCCT
>JAYUBD010000316.1:0-5943 GCA_043740995.1 Caulobacteraceae bacterium
CCCAGCCCGATGGCCAGGCCGTCCAGCACGCTGTGGGCGGTGAGGCTGCCGGCCCCGAAGTGGCCGCGATGTCCGGCCCCGCCGCCGCCGGCGATCAGGAAGGCGCGATCGACCACCAGATAGGCGAGAAATCCGGCCGCCGCCATCGCCGTGACCGGCCAGGCCCCCCGCCCGCCCAGGGTGATCGCCTCTGGCAACAGGTCGAGCAGCGCCACGCCGATCACCGCCCCGGCGCTGAAACCCAGCACCAGATGGATGCGGTCGGCATAGCGCAGGGCCAGCCAGCCGCCGGCCAGGGTGGCGAGACCCGCCGCGGCGCCCAGTAGCGCCAGGATCATCAGTGGGTGGTTAATGGCGAAAGACATCGGGGCGACGGTTCCAGCGTTTGGGCAGCTTGGCCCTTATCGGTCGCCCCGTCATCGTCAGGGCGTAACGGTGATCGTCCCCTGGGCCGTGTCCGGATGCGCCTCGCCCATGAACCGATACAGTCCGGGCTTCAAGGGGCCGACCGTGAAGCTGACCCGCGCCCTGGGCGTAACCTCTTCCTTCACATGTAAGTCGCTGCTGTCGAATTCGTCGCTGGTGGAGTCAAGATTGACCAAATCGATCCACGCTTTCTGCCCGGGAGCCAAGCTGCTGGTGGCCAGGACGGCTGGCCGTCTCAAGGGCCTGCGGACCCTGATCGGCGAGGCCCCCCTGGGCGCGCCGCGCAGAGAGGGCTTCGCCACTTTCGGTTACGCCGCCTCGGTCACCCGTCGTACGGTCGGGCCATTGCGCGTGGGCGTGGAGGCGTTCGGCGAACTGGGTTCGGACCACCGATTTCCGGGCCGGGCCGGCGCCTATGTCGGGCCGCAGATCGACCGGCGCAGTCCAGCCCTCAAGTTGGAATCGCTATTTAACGGCTAAGCGACCGTCGAAATCCTTTGGGTGATCGTTGCGCCACCGTCGTCCGTGGCCCGCCGCCCACGCATCCAGGCGCGTCGTTAAGCTGGAGATGCCGTCCTGTGCGCAAATTGAAATGGACTTCAAGTTTCCATCGTCCGCGAACCGGCTTTCCGCGAACGCTCGCGCCCGATTTTCATCGTCGAAGTCGGCGGTGAGCATCGTCGGCTTGGAATATCCCCACCCGAGAAATGTTAATACAAAGGTCGGCATTTGACATCCCATTTCTTGTAATTTGCGTCGGTTGACAACTAGAGTTTACGTTGCGGATTTTGCTCTCAAGACGCAGGTCGGGCGTGCAGGATCATTTTTTCCCCGAGGGTCAATTCGCCAAGGCTAATCTGGACCTGGTAGCCGCGGTGCTTTGGGAACACCGGACATAACCGCCGCCTTGCGGCCAGGCGCCGACCAGGCGCTGATGCTCCCGTTCCGGAAGGCCGTAAGAGTCTCTCGCCACGTGTTCCAGGCGCTCGCGACTGCGGATAACAATCGCGCCCCGGCGGGCATGGACGATGTGGCCCCCTTCCAGCCGCTGAATAGCGTTGGTGACGTTGGCGCGGCGCACGCCCAGCGCGATGGCGACCAAGCCGTGGGTGACCTGAAGCTCAACCGTCTCCATGCGGTCCTGGGCCATCAACAGCCAACGCGCCACGCGCTGATCGATGCTCCCGCTGGCATGATCGAGGGCGGCGTGCGCGGTCTGGACCGCGAAGGCTTGAACATTCCGCAATAGGACGGCGAGAATCGTGGGTCGGGCGCGCAGGATGACGCGCAGATCCTCCGCCGCCACAGCGTGGCCGGCGCCCGCAATTTCGACCCGGGTCTCGTGCGTTGCAAACTCAGCGCCCAAAACCAGGGGTATGCCGGTCATACCTTCACGGCCGATCAGACCGGACTTGAGCCGCGCTTCGCTCGCGCCGACAGCCATAACCGACAAAACCCCCGATTCAGGAAAAATTACCTGTCGAATGGATTCCCCAGGCTGCTCCACTCGCTCGCCGGCAAGCAGACGGACGGGCTTGAGTAACAGGACAAGCGCCGCATAGTCGGAGCGCGCCATGTATTGCAACAACAAATTGCGATATGTCAGGCGTGCGTGGACCATTGAATCCCCCGTAAACTGGACAGGAGCGATCGATAATCTTTGAACCTGGAGGACCCTCCAAACCTGCTGATATCAATAAGCTCAGCCATTGGAATGCTGGAGTGTCTGGAAGGTTCCGCGCCAGCTGGTGGTTATTTGCGATAGGGAGAAATAATATCCCTCGGCGCCGCCTTAGGGGCCCATGCCTCAACGGTCTTAACTCAAGGACAAGGTCATTTCCGCTGACCAGAAACCGATCTTTCAGGCGACCATCATCCTCGTTCACCGCGCCTGTAAGTCGTCCTCGCGGCGTGGATCCGCAGCATTTTCCCGTTGTCAATTTTCCCCTGCACACGAAATTCGAGGCAAGTCGAGGAAATTGGATTGACAGAGCTAAAATTGACCCGGCCCCGGTGAGGAGGGGAGACCACGCCAAACCGGATGATCGAAATCGACCCGCTTCGTCTGTTTTAGAAAGTCTTGCTCACCCCGCCGAACACCCCTCGCCGGGGTCCATATTGCGGAGCCCCGACCCCGATCCCCGTGCCATCACGAATCTCATAGACGCGATCGAGCGCGTTGATCATATCGAGGCTGAGTTCCACGCCTCCCAGGGGTCCGGTCTCGAAGCGATGGGATAGGGCGAGATTGAGCTGGGCATAGGCCGGCAGATGATCGCCGTTGGGAATGCCGTCGGCGCCCGTGGCGCGCAAGCCGCTGCCGATGATCAGGTCTCCGCCGATTCGGGTCCCGCGCCATAGATAGGACGCCCCCGCCGAGGCGCTGAAGGTCTGGTCATGATCAAGATGGATGAAGTGGTCCGAGACATAGGCGAGGGTCGTGTCTGGGAAATTGAATTGGCTCGACTCAATGCCGCGTCCCTCGCTCCTCGCATAGGCAAAGTTGGCATAGGTGGTCAGCCGCCCCACCATGTAGCCGGCGGTGAGCTCAACGCCATATTGGCGCCCATCCCGATAGTTGAACGGCGTCAGGATGATCGGGGCGCCGAACTGTCCCTCGTCCACCAGATGCTTCGATCGTTTGAAATAGGAGTCGAGGCCCAGGGTCAGACGCCGCCCAATCTTGCCCGAGACACCGATGTCGAAATAACTGGCCCGTTCCGCGAAGGGCGTCGTGTCGAGGCCGCTCGGCGCGGCCGCCGTGGTGCGATCGAACCGGGCGAGCGTCCTGGTCGCTACCAGCTCAAACGGCGGCGGCGAGAAATATCGCGCATAACCGGCGTGGAACGTCGCCCCGCCGGTGGGCGACCACACCATATTGATGCGGGGGCTGAGTTGGGCCTCGCCGCGAAATCCGTCGAACCGGTCAAGGCGCAGACCGTAGTTCAGGGTCAGGTCCGGCCGCAACATCCACTCATCCTGCAGGTAGGCGCTCAGGGTCTTGGCCGTGTTGGCGCCATCGTCGGCGACGACGATCGGGATATCGCTGGTCTGGCTGTTGGCGGCGTCCAGCGGAATGACCAGCGATGAGGTTCGGCTGGTCGATCGATCGATCTCGGCGATCACGCCGGCTCGCAGGGTGTGGGCCGACCCCGCCAGATAGACGCCCTCGGCTTGCACACCCGCCGCCACGTCGCGTTTGTAGGCGGATTGGGCGATGCCGTTGAACAGCAGATCACCGAGCGGGTCCGCCACGAATTTCAAGGTCGAATAGCGCGCGAACACCGAGAGCTGCCCGGTGAAGCGCTCCGTGGTGTGCAAATCGGTCGCTACGCCATAATAGGTGGCCTCCATTTGGCTTTCGTTCAGGGCGGCGCTGTCGAAGCCCGTTTGTCCCAGCACCACCAGGGGTTGAGCATCCGCCGGTCCGAACATCAGCGACGGCGTCAGCCCCTGGCGGTCGGGGATCTGAAAGCGCTGGTTCGAGGCGCCCAGGATCAATGACACACGGCTGGCGGGGTCGATGATATCCTCCAGATAGGCAAACCCCTGGAACTGGTCGGTCTTGTCGTGGAGCGGGGTCGACCGACCGTCCGGCGACTCCACGCCCAGCCCGGAATGCAGATAGCTGGCCGAGGTGAAATAGTTCAGGGTGCCGCCGCCGCCCCTATATTCGACGCTGGGCTGGATCTGGTCGTGGGCGCCACCATAAACCGAAGTCTCGCCGCCGGTCTTGAACACCCCGCCCTTGGTGGTGATGTCGATAATGCCGGCGGTCCGCAAACCATACTGTGCCGGTAGCGCGCCGGTGATCAGTTGCACCTTGTCGGCCAGACGCGGGCTCAGAGCCTGACTGAAGACGCTCAGGCCCTCGGGCAGGATCACGCCGTTCAGGCGAAATTGCAGACCATTATGTTCGCCGCGAACATGCAGCTGGCCAAATGAATCCTGGGCGACGCCGGGCGATTGCAACACGACCTGGCTCAGCGCCAGATTATCGCCGCCCGGCAAATCGCTGATCGCCTCGGCATTGAGCGTATAGACCGAGGCGCCGAGCTGCGGCTGGATGGAGGCGCGCGCGGCGTCCAGCCGACTCGCGGTAACCACGATTTCAGCAACGGTTTTGTGCGCGGCTGTCGTCGCTGTTTGCGCGGTGGCGGAACTTCCAGAGGCCAAAAACGCACCGGCCAGCGCCCGCCCAAGCGTCCGATTCAACAGAGGGGAACTCAAGAACAGGACTCCGGACGCGACGAGCCGCCTGGGTTGGTCTTAAACCGTTCGCAGGTGCGGCGCCCCATAAATTAACGGAAAGGTTGGGCTGCTCACCCCCCGCGTTTCATGGTCTCACGGGCGATCACGATCTGCTGAATCTGGCTCGTGCCCTCATAGATGCGGAAGATCCGCACATCCCGGTACAGGCGCTCGATGCCGTAGTCGGCCACATAGCCCGCGCCGCCGAAGATCTGCACCGCGCGGTCGGCGACCCGGCCGACCATTTCCGAGGCGTAGTATTTCGCCGCCGCCGCTTCCAGGGTGACGCTCTGGCCGGCGTCGCGCTTGCGGGCCGATTCCAGGGTCAGGGCCCGGGCCGCCATGGCTTCGGTCTTGCTGTCGGCGATCATCGCCTGGATCAACTGGAAGCTGGCGATGGGTTGGCCGAACTGCTTGCGCCCGGCCGCGAAGGCCACGCAGTCTGCGATCAGCCGCTCGGCGACGCCGACGCAAACGGAAGAAATATGCAGCCGGCCTCGATCGAGCACCTGCATGGCGACCTTGAAGCCCTCGCCCTCGGCCCCCAACCGGTTCGCGACCGGCACCCGCACATTGTCGAAAAACACCTCGCAAATATGGGCGCCTTGCTGGCCCATCTTCTTTTCCGGCTTGCCGACCGAAAGACCGGGCAGGTCGCGGGGCGCCAGGAAGGCCGACACCCCGCCGCCGCCCTTGATGTCTGGATTGGTCCGCGCCATCACGGTGAACAGGCCCGCCTTGTTAGCGTTGGTGATGTAGCGCTTGGCCCCGCTCAGAACATAGTCGTCGCCATCCCGCACGGCGCGGGTCTGCACCGCGGCGCTGTCGGAGCCGGCCTCGGATTCGGTGAGGGCAAACGAGGTGATGATCTCGCCGGAGGCTATGCCGGGCAGCCATTTGGCCTTCTGGGCCTCGGTGCCGAACATCACCAGACCCTGGCTGCCAATGCCCACATTGGTGCCGAACGCCGATCGGAAGGCCGGGCTGGTGCGGCCAAGCTCGATGCCGACCAGACACTCATCCTCCATCGCCAAGTCCAGGCCGCCATAGGCTTCCGGTATGGTCAGGCCGTAAAGACCCAGGGCGCGCATTTCGGCCAGAATATCGTCTGGGATGGCGTCATCCTCGGCGACCCGCGCCTCAAGGGGGCGCAATCGTTCGGCGACGAAGCGGCGGACGGTGTCGATAAGCTGGTCGCGGGTGGCGGCGTCGAGAGCCATGGCGGCGGGTCCCTTGTCGGTTGATGCGCTTGCATGATCGCCCAGC
>JAYUBD010000317.1:0-1739 GCA_043740995.1 Caulobacteraceae bacterium
TCGACCACCCGGCGGGTTTGGGCGAGGCGCGGCAGGTCGTCCTGCACGGGCGTGCGACCGGCCAGAACCGCGTCGAGCTCGACGTGCAGGCGCGCCGCCTCGGCGGGATGCTGCGCGAGCAGATACCAGATCCACGACAGGGTGTTGGCGGTGGTCTCGTGACCGGCCATGAAGATGGTGATGATCTCGTCGCGAATTTCCTTGGCTGTCAGGCCGCCGCCGCCCTCGTTATCCTTGGCAGCCGCCAGGCGGGTCAACAGGTCGGCCGGCGCGGTGGCCAGGTTGGCCTCCCGCTCGCTGACCAGACGGGCGACGGCGGCATCCAAAGGCCGGGAGGCGACCGCCAGTCGATGCTCGCGCGATCGCATGCGGGCGTCGCCGATCACCGGCAGGATGTCCAGGATATTGGCCCGCGCGGCGGCCTCCAGCCCTCGGCGCAGCGCGCCGCTGATCAGATCGATGATCTCGTCGCCATCGGTGGAAAACACCGTGCGGGAAATCACCCTGAGGGTCAGGACCTCCATCTCCTTGGCCATGTCGATGGGCGCGCCGTCCGGCAGGGCGGCCCAGCGCTCCAGAAAGGCGTCGGCGGTGGCGGTGATGGCAGGGCCATAGGCCGCGACGCTGCGGGGATCGAAGGCCGGAGCCATCACCCGGCGATGCCGTCGCCAGGTCTCGCCGCCGATGCCCAACAGCCCACCGCCGAACAGCGCGGCGAAGAATCGCAGGCCGAACGCCGTTTTGGGGTAGTTGGCGGCGTTCTCCACCAGGACCCGGCGGACACCGACCGGATCGCTGACAATGACATAGCGACCAAACAGGGTTCGACCGCTGAGGATCGGCATTTCGAACACTGCGGCGGATAGCCCGTAGAGGGGATCGCGCGCCCGCCGCCGCCCCTTGGCGGCGAGGCTTGGCGTCGCGCCCGCCAGGCTTGGCGCGGGCGAATCCAGGGTGAGGGCGGTCATGGGCGAGCCTTTGACGATAGGGGTGTTTAGCGCATGGAACCGGACGCCGTCATTCGCCGGCGAGCGCCGCGGCGGCGTCGCGGGCGTCCAGCGCCGCCCGCACCTCGCCTTGCCTGCGCGCGTCGAGGCGCCAGCCGATCACGCACGCGCCGCCCAGCATCACGAAGACAATGGGGCCGACGATGAAGGCGAGGGTGAGGTTGTTGATGGCGTCCGGCGTGTTGACCGATCCCTCGACCGCCTTGTAGCCCAGGGCCTGCAACAGCGGATAGGTAATGAAAATCGCGCCGGCGGCCGCCAGCTTCCCGGCCAGGGCGTTGACGGCATAGAGCAGGCTGATGCGCTCCTTGCCCTGGGACAGGCGCACCTCGTCGCCGACATCGGCGATCATCGCACTGATCATCAGGCCAAAACCCGAGGCCAGGGCGCCCGTCCACAGCATGGCCGGCGCGGTCAGGGCGAAATTGCCTTTTGGCAGGATGAAAATGCTGAACAGGCCCAGCGAAAACAAGGTGGTGGTGACCATCAAGGCGCGGTGCTTGCCGATCCTTCGCGCCAGGGCGGCGGTTCCCATCGCGCCAGGAACGCCGGCCAGGATGTAGACGGCCAACAAGCCCGAAGCCTCGCCGGTGGTGAAGCCCCGCGCGTCCTTGAAGAAGAAAAGATAGAGGGCGCTCATCCAGCCCGGTCCCAGGGTCAGGGCCATTTGGGCCAGGAACAGCCGCAGCAGATCGGGCTTGGTCACAACCTCCCAATAGTCACGCAAGGCGA
>JAYUBD010000318.1:0-1734 GCA_043740995.1 Caulobacteraceae bacterium
AGCGCGTCATCGCCCGCACTTTCTAAAATCCTAGACCTTGGGCTCTCCGGTATCGGCGAACCGCCCGTAACCGCCGCCGGCATAGAGCAGCGACCGCACATGATCGTGCTGGTGTTCGATGCCGACCACATCGCCGAAAAAAATGCCGTGGGTCCCGACATCGACGGCATTGACCACCAGACAGTCGAAGCTGACGACGGCGCTGCGCAACAGGGGCGCGCCGGTTTCGCCGGGCGTCCACAGGCCTTCGAGGAACTTTTCCTGGGGATCCAGGCTGCTGGCGAACCGGTCGGCCAGGGCCCAGTCGCTGGAGGCCACGACATTGACCGCCAACCGGCCGCTGTCCCGGATCGCGTCATGCGTATTGCTGCGGCGGTTCAGGCAACAGAGCAGGGTGGGCGGATCGGCCGACACCGAACAGACGGCCGTGGCGGTGGCGCCCCACCGCAAACCGTCCTCGCGGGCGGTGGTAATGATACAGACGCTGGCCGCCAGGCGACCCATGCCCCGCCGAAATGCGTCCGGGTCTATGCTCATCGCCGCCAACCCAAAAAAACCAGACCTGACCTTGCCACAGGTTTCGCGGGCAATGCGCGGGGAATCGCCAGGACGCCTCGGCGGCTCATGCGCCGGCGGCCAGACCCGCATCGTGCAACCGGGCGATTTCGCCGGACGACAGGCCCAGAACCCGCGCCAGCACTTCGTCGGTGTCCCGGCCCAAGGCCGGGGCGGCGACCGGCGGCAGGCGCTGATCCTCCGGCAAGGTCCCGGCGAATCCGGCGGCCAGATATCGCCCGCCGCTGGGATGATCAATCGGTGTCAGCACCGGGTTGTCCGCCGAAAAATAGGGGTCTTCGGCCAGGGCCCGCGACAGCGTTCGATAGGTCGACCAGCAGACCGCCCGGGTTTCGAACGCGGCGGTGAGCCCGGACGCCTCACGCGCGCCGATGGCGGCCTCGATCAGCGGCATCAACCGTGTGCGATGATCGAACCGCACGCCTTCATCCTTGGCGAAGCTGACCCCCAGCTCGGCCTCCAGGGCGGCGACCGGCGCTTCGAGGTCAAGCACGGCGAGCAGCCCGGTCCATTGGCGGGGGGTGATCGCCACCACCATCAGACGATGTCCGTCCCGGGTCAGGAAGTCCCGACCAAAGGCGCCGAAGATCTCATTGCCCATCCGGGCGCGGTCCTGGCCTTGTGCGGCGACCTCGCCGATCTGGCCCAGATGTCCCAGGCTGGCGATGGCGATGTCCGACAGGGGCAGGCGGATCTCCCGGCCCTGGCCGGTCAGCCGCCGGTCGCGCTCCGCCGCCATCAGGGAAAACGCCGCATAGGCGCCGGTGAGCAGGTCCCAGGCCGGCAGCACATGGTTGACCGGGCGCGCATCGTCGGCCGGCCCGGTCATCAACGGAACGCCGATCGCGGCGTTGACCGTGTAGTCGAGAGCCGGGCGGCCATCCGGCCAGCCCATCACGCGGACGCAGATCAGGTCATCGCGCAGCGCTCGCAGCTTGTCATAGGCGAGGAAGCCGGCGACCGGAAAATTGGTGACGAACAGGCCGGCATTGTCGCCCGGCGCCGTGATGATCCGCGCCAGCAGTTCGCGGCCCTCCGGACGCGACAGATCCAGGGCGACCGACTTCTTGGCCTTGTTCAGCCCCTCCCAATACAGACTGGCGCCATTGTCCGGCGACAGCGGCCAGCGGCGAAAATCCGGGCCGCCGCCGATCTGGT
>JAYUBD010000319.1:0-1731 GCA_043740995.1 Caulobacteraceae bacterium
GCTGCTTTATAAAGTGAGTTCGTCGGTCGCGGCGCTTCCGACGCTCGGCAATGCCAATGGCGACCTTGCCTATGCGGTCAATGGCCGCAAGCCGGGCGAGGGCGTGGGCGCGGGGACCGGCGTGCCGGTCTGGTGGTCGGGTTCGGCCTGGTATGCCGTCGATTCTGGCGCGGTGGTGACGGCTTAAAGGATAACACATGGCGACTGGAAACCTTCTCACCGAACCGGTAATCCGGGCGGTGAACGCGCTCGGCTTGCCGATCAGCGGCGCGCAGCTGCAATTTTACACGACCGGCACCACAACGCCGACGCCGGTCTATACCTCCTCGACGCTGGGCACGCCGCTTGCCAATCCGGTGATTTCCGACAGCGGCGGCCTGTTCGCGCCGATCTACCTCGACCCTGCGGTGGTCTATCGCTGCCAGTTGAAGGACGGCGGCGGGGTGCTGATCCGCGATATCGATCCGCTCAACGCCATTTTCACGCCGGCCGCCAACTCCATCACCAACGCCATGCTGCAGGCGGGCGTGGCGGTCGCCAATATCGGCTATACCCCGGTCAACAAGGCCGGCGACACGGCGACCAATCTGGTGCTGGCGTTTAGCAGTCTGGCGACGGCGAGCGCGGGCTATCTGGGCGCGCCGGTCAACGAGCAGGACGTCGGCTACACCTTCGCGCTCGGCGACGCGGGCAAGATGGTCCGGGCCAACAGCGCCGGGGCTATCGCCTACACCATCCCGCCCAATGCGAGCGTCGCCTTCCCGGTCGGGACGTGCATCGTGGCGCGCAATGTCGGCGCCGGGGTGGTGACCCTGACGCGCGGGGCCGGCGTGACGCAGCTTCTGGCCGGATCGGCGGCCAGCAAGGACGTCGCCCTGGCGCAATGGGGCCTGGCGACGCTGGTTCAGGAAACGGCGAACAACTGGGTGGTGAACGGGGCCGGAATAAGTTAGTCTTTCCAATATGTTATCTTAACAACCCGACGAATGGTGTCCTCGGATACGCCATATTGGCGCTGTAAGGCGAGATTCGAACCATATCGGCCCGTGTAGGCGCTGCGGATTGCCGCGACATCAACAGCCGTGAGTTTAGCGCCGCCGTTAGCCTCTCCTTTTGCACCGGTTTGGCCTTGCCGCCCCTTGGCGATCTTATCCAGCATATTTTCCTTATGCGTTCCGGCGAACAGATGCGTGGAATTGACACATGCGGGCGTGTCGCAGTGATGGCAGATATGGAGATCATCGGGGATTGAACCGTGTGCGAGTTCGTAGGCAATCCGATGCGCTCCGACCAAAGCGCCATCGACGCCCATTTTGCCGTAACCCGCGCGACTTTTCGATGCCGTCCAAAGCCAGCAATTGGTGTGCGGATCGATCACGATATGTCGCGCGAACCGCTCAAAGATGGACTTTGGTTTGGGGCCAGTCTTGCTGGCCGGTCGAACGATTGCTACGTTTAGGTTAGCCATTTCGTGCTCCTTTCGCGAGCCGGTTGGTCAGGGTCGGATGCAGCCCGTGCAAGGGCGGTCCGACCCGATTTTATATCACGAACAAACGGTGAATCACAATGAACTTGTTGGGCTTTTTGCTCGCGATTCCCGCATGACCGGCGCGGTGACCGCCCTCATGGGATCGGGCGCGGGGCCGGGCGCGGGATCGACGACGATCAGCGCAACCAACTGGGTCGATCTCGCCGCGACATATTCCGCCGCCAATCCGCCGGTCACCATCC
>JAYUBD010000320.1:0-1731 GCA_043740995.1 Caulobacteraceae bacterium
AATAGTCACGGAAGACGGATCTCAGTTCGTCGACCAGAGCCTCCGCCTTTTCGCCGACGGCGTCGCGGGCCCGCGCCATAAGGTCCGCGTCGGTCCAGACGCCGAATTTGGGATGAGAGCGCAGGAACAGGGTGGTTTCGTCCTTGTTGACCCCGATCATCAGCGGGATGGCGTCGGAGATTTCCGGCGCGTCCGGCGCGAATGGATCGCGTGGCAGGGCGACCCCATCGACGCAGGGTGAAAAGGCGCTCATCAGCGCGTCGCTATGCAGGGTGGCCGCCGCCGCCTGAATGGTGGCCGCCGGCAAAGTCCGCAGCCGTCCAAGATTTCCGGGCTCAAGGCCGAGCGCCGCCAACAAGGCGCGGGCCGTCCGGGTCGCGATCGGGCGGGGAATGCCGGTAAGCCCTGGGCCGCTTTGAATAATCGCCTTGTGAAAGAGGCCGGCGGCGACAGGCATGGCCAGCAGGATCGAGACCTTCCAACCGCCGCCGCTTTCGCCGAAGATCGTCACATTGCCGGGGTCGCCGCCGAAGGCGGCGATGTTGTCTCGAACCCATTCCAGCACCATGACGATGTCGAGCATTCCGGCCATGCCAGAGGCGGGATCGCCGCCCACATCGCCCAGATGCAGGTAGCCAAACAGGTTAAGCCGGTGATTGACGGTGACCGTCACCACATCGCCCCGCCGCGCCAGCGCGGCGCCGTCATACATCGCCGCGCCCCCTGATCCGCTGCCGAACCCGCCGCCGTGCAGCCAGACCATGACCGGCCGTCGGGCGGCGTCCAGGCCCGGGGTCCAGGCATTGATGAACAGGCAGTCCTCATCCGTGGGCGGCTGACCGGGCGCCGGCGGATCGCCCGCGCCGCGGCCGCCTGTCGTTTCTCCGGGCGGAACGCCGGCCTGGATCGCCGGAGCCCCGAGACTCAGGGCGTCGGCGGGTTGTGACCAGGCCGCCGGTCGGGTGGGCGGCATGAATCTCAGGTCGCCCACGGGCGGCGCGCCATAGCGCAGACCTTTGAAGATGTTCAGGCCGTTTTCGCGGTAACCGACGACCGGCCCATTGCTGGTGGGCGCCACCGTTGTACGTTCGATGACGGTCTCGACGTCGATCATCAGGGCCTCCGCTGGATTGTTACCGGCTCGCTAAACCCGTCCCTCGTCCGGGCGGTCAACAGGTTGAGTCCGGATGACTTCGCCACCGATTGACCGGTGGCGCAAGCCCGCCCATCAGTCCCGCTCGATTGCCTGAGCGGCGCCGTCCAGAATTTGGGCGATGGCCGCGATCTGATCTTCAGTCAATCGACCGCGTTCCCGCTTGAGCCGCAAGGCCAGACCCAAATTCTCCATCGCCCGCACGATCTGCGGCGCGGGACCCCCACCCGCGCGTTCGGCCACGGCGGCCATGCGTGCGACTAGGCTGTCTACGGAGGGCCGGTTTTCCTCCAGCGCCGCCGCGCCCGCCTCGGTGATGGCGAAGGCCTTCTTGGCGCCATCGCTCTGCGCGGCCGCGACGAACCCCAATTCCTCAAGCAAGGTCAGGGTTGGATAGACCACGCCCGGGCTGGGGCTGTAGGCGCCGCCCAGGCGCTCTTCGATCGCCTTGATTAGCTCATAACCGTGGCTGGGTTTTTCAGAGATCAATTTCAGGATCACCCAGCGCAGGTCGCCCTGGTCGAACACCCGACCGCCGCCGTGCCGGCGTCCTCGGTGCATGGATCGCTCATGCAAGA
>JAYUBD010000321.1:0-5913 GCA_043740995.1 Caulobacteraceae bacterium
AGGACGAGGGAGTAATCCACAGGGGTACTGGCGCCGGTGTTGCCGATGACGCCCTGGATACCTTGGATGCCTTGCGGGCCAGCCACAGTGGAGGCGGCACCGGTCGGTCCAGTCGGTCCAGCAACCGTCGATGCGGCACCTGTCGCCCCAGTCGATCCGGTGATCCCCTGGATACCTTGGATGCCCTGAGTTCCCTGAGCACCCGTTGCACCAGTCGTACCAGTGATGCCTTGGATTCCCTGAGCACCCGTCGCACCACGGATGGCAAGCGGGGACCAGTAGGCAGATCCATCAGCGGGGATGGAGGCAAGCGGGGGGACACCGGAGGCAAAGTAGCTGGTGTCGATGTAGTACACCGAGTCATGGGTTGCGTAGAGGGTAGCTGCACTCCAGGTGCCGCGCCATGTCATTCCGGCAGGTCCAGCTGATCCCTGTGCGCCAGTGCTCCCAGTAAGCCCAGTTGAGCCAGTGGTGCCGGTAACACCGATGACTCCCTGGATACCCTGGATTCCTTGCGCCCCAGTATCGCCCTTAGTACCAGTGATGCCTTGGATGCCAGTCGAGCCGGTTGCACCAGTGGCACCGGTAGCGCCAGTGATACCGATGACACCCTGAGCACCAGTGATACCAGTGGGGCCGACAAGACCGGTCAGGCCAGTAGCCCCAGTGAGCCCAATGGGACCCATGACACCATGGTCCACAGTGATGACGAGCGGTGTTGAGGTGACGACGGTTACATCAGCCACGAGTCACATCCTGGACGTAGGTGGTGGTTCCCCGGAGGAAGGTCTGGACGACGCCCGAAGTGTGCGTCGCCTGCAGATCCCACACGCCATTTACCGCCATCAGAGCGGTCTGGGCAGGGGTTGCGGACACGGTGATAATTCCGGTGGAGGCGTAGTCGGTATTGACGGAGAGGGGCAAGGAGAAGGACGACACCGCGCTGGAGCGCCACTGGGCAGTCCATAGGGTCCAGCCGGCCGCTACAAGGTTCAGGAACACGCCACCGGAGGTGATGGTGTACTTGTCGAACTGGCAGGTATCCCCCGCATAGACGGTGACGGCGGGGACAGTTGCCGGCATCATGAGATGCCTGCGATCACGGTCAAGCCCAGCCCGGAAGTGATTGCCGGGTCCGTCCAGATTATGTCGGAGGCGATCTTGATTCCTGTCGGGTAGAGGAAGTCACGGAGGTCGTACTGGGTGGAGGATGAGTCACCCAGGGACAGGGTTTCCGATGCATTCGCCCGGTCAAACCACGACTCAGCGATCAGGCGAAGCTGGTCTACCCGCTTGGTGTTGTCAATCTTCAGATCGTTCGTGGCGAGGTTGACAGATGTCAGCGCGAGGGCTGCGGCCATCTGCAGGTATGCATACCCGCACGCGACCATCGGGTTGCTCTGGCCTTGGATGAGGAACACAGCGATGTCGCCGTCGGAGAACCGGTCATAGGAGCCCTGGCCGGCGATCGCAGGCACAACATCCACGTAGTGGGTGTCCCCAATGAGGGTGCGAGCCATGCCGATCGTAGTGCTCACGTCAGCTGGTGCAATACCGAGATTGGTCATCATCCGATTTCTGTGAGTTAGTGAAAGCCCCGCAGGAGCATGGCTCGACTGCGGGGCCACCAGGGCCGAGTGGAGGGGACTCGGCTTACATTCAGCATACCATCGGAAAACTCCCAGACGGTGAGTACGCAAAAGGCCCCCGCCTTGTGAGCAGGGGCCTTCAGTATGCGTTAGTGGCTAAGCGGCAAGGCCGGCGCCAGTTCCCGCGGAGTAGATGATTCCTTCAGTCCACAGGGCCGAGGCGCCGACAACGTGGCGGACCTTGGTCTCGATGGAGTCGGAGTCGAAGTCACCGTCGAGCATGGGGGCATCCGAACCGGAACCGTAGGTCACGGCGTTGCTGTCCTTCATCCAGTACGAGGGGGTCTCGTAGCCTTCGAGGAAGTTCGTGGACAGCGTGGGCTTGATGCCACCAACCGGGACGAGGAACCATGCAGTCGCACCGAGCGTCGCGCCACCGAGAGCAGCAGCGGTGAGGAAACGGTTCGGAACCACGTCGATTTCGGCACCGAGGTCGATCACCTGGTCGTAGCGGACTGCGCGGGCGCCGGTCGAACCAACAGACGTGATGCTGCGGCTGGAGAGGACCTGCTTGACGTTCGACACCTGCGCGGGGGCGCAGACGAGAGCGAACTTGTCGAAGTAGACATTGACGCCATCGAGGAAGTAAGTCTGCGCCTGGCGGACAGCGGCCTGGATGTCGAGGATGGACGCGATGCGCGGGTCGCCGGCAAGGTTGTGTCCACCGTAACCGGAGCTTGAACCACCGATGGCCGTGGTGTTGATTGCACCACCGAGCATGAGCAGCTTGGTCGCGGCAACATCCTCAGCCGCAGCAGCGTGCTGGGCGAAAGCCTTGACGGCCTCGTCAATGATCGACACGTTCATTCCGCGCGAGTTGACGATCGACTGCCACTGGATACCGAATGCCTCACCGACGACACTGGCACGCAGGAACTTGCTGGAACCCTGCGGCAGGATCTTCGGGTACTTGGTCTCGGGACCAACCGACGGCAGCGATCCGGGAACGAACGCCTCTCCACCGTTGGACAGCGGGATGTTGTCCTGGTTGAGGAAGTTGAGCGACATCAGCTCTTCATCGCGGTCGATGGAGAGAACCGTCTTCTTCACCGTGAAGCGGTCCCAGACCTTGGGGACCTGGGTGTAGTTGTCGATCATGGTGCGGCGGATCAGCGGGGTGAGCTGCGTGGGCAGGTCGCTGAATGAAATCTGCTCAGCGAAGGCGTGCTGGTCGCGGCGGTCGCCGGACAGTGCGCCTTGGTAGAGCTTCGCAGCTTCGAGCTGGCGGGCGGTGATCTGGGGCTTCATGGTCCTAGTCCTTATGCGTTGATCGCGCCGGGCACAAGCACGACGAAGAGGGGGCCAGCGGTTGCGGACGGCTTGGCGCGGTAGGCGAAACCGATCAGCGTGCAGCTGGCGGCAACGCTTCCGAAGATCAGGTTGGTGGCATCCACGTAGACCGGGGCGCCATCAGCGAACGCGGTGACGTTGGCGTCAACACGGATGACGTCAGCAGTGCCAACGGTTGTGTAGTAGAGGCCATCGCCACCGACGCGGGGAGCCTGAAGCGCGAGGCCACGCTTTCCACCGACGTTGACGAATGAGCCCGAGACGGTGGCCTGCGGGACGACAACCGTGTGGTTGGCGTAGGCGGGACCTGAAATTACCTGCTTGATAGCCATGCTTACTTCACCTCGAAGAGCTTGTTGAATGCGTCAGTGTTGCTGGTTTCGCTCGCCTCGGAGACGACGTGGCCGGCCTTGACCGTGGGAACGGTGGTGGCGGCAACTTCAGCCTTGACGGCGGCGTGCAGCGTCTTCGCGCTCTCGATGAGTGCGGCGACATCGGTGTTTCCAGCCTTCACGGACAGAACCAGGCCCTCGCGCAGTGCGGCGGGAAGGTCAGCCTTGTTGATGGCTTCGAGGGCAACAATGGTCGCCTCGACGCGCACGGCGGTTGCCTTGGCGGCACCCTCCGCGTCAACGCTTTCCTTCACCTGTGCCGTAGCGACAGTCTTGGTTTCGGCCACGAAGGACTCGAAGAGGGTTGCAAGCTTGTCCAGCTTGGCTTCCTGCTCAGGAGTCATTTTCGTTTCCTTCTGGGTTGCGCCCACGGTGGGGCGATCGGACGAAAAGGCGACTGCCGCTTCGTACATCTGTGTGAGGCCAGAGCCGGGGCGACCCGGATAAGCCACTAAATCGACACTGTTCTGCGTGTCGGGCAGGAGCGCGGTGACGTTGCCGTGAACGTCTGACTCCCCCATCGCGTAGATGGAGAGGCCGGTGTGCGGGGCGACCGCTTCCACCCAGTCGGCCCAGTGGGGCAGCGGGACCAGATTGGAGACCAGTCCGACGCCGGCCTCGAAGCGGGCGCCTTCCGGGTAGGTGCCGATGATGTTGCGGGCACTGCGTCCGGGGTTCTGCTCGGTGGGGTGATCCACGAACGCGAGCGTGCCGGGTGGGAACGCCGCAGCGCCGCTCTCGGCCAACATCGACTCGGAGTACGTGCCGGATGAGCCTTTGCCCGGCGTGATGAGCACAGCGCGGAAGCCGGCACCCTCACGAAGCAGCGGAGTCGGATTCGACTCGATGTGCAGGCTCTTAGTCATACCCTCAACGCTATCACAGCAAACGTTCAGAAAACGTTGAGGGTACGCCCAGACTACTTCTTGGTAGTGCCATCCCGCAGGTCGTTGTTTCCGGCACTCAGGTTGCCCTGCTTCTGGTTGTTACGCCCCTGCCCGTTGGACATTGCATTGGACCCATCTGTCTTCGGAGCGCCGGGATTACCACCCGCTGCCGGTGCCGGCATCGCAGAGGCATTTGCCTTGGCCGTGTCCGTCAGCGTCGTCAGGTTGTTCGGCAGCATGAATCCCGCGGGGGCCTCGGGACGGAGCAGGTCGATGTCCGCAACCTCCGCCATCTCCGGGCGCATCTCGTCGGCCGCGAACAATCCTGTGCCGAGCGCCGAGGAGAGCGTCTGGAAGCGGCGGAACGAATCGGTGTCGTCCATCTCCGGGAATTCCACCTCAGTCTCATCCGGGGCGCCCATCCAGACGAGTACCCGCTGAAGGAGAGATGCCTGTGTCCGCTGCCGGGACCGCATCGCCCTTTTAGTGGCTGTCGGGATGCCATCGGCCTTGTCCGTGTTCGGCTGGCCGAGCAGGTCCTGCAGGGTCAGGTCAATACCGACGGCGACCATCGCGGCCATCGGCTCCCCCGAAGCGAAGTCGTAGCCTTTGCCGGCGGTAGACAGCGGGGCCATATCCATCGAGGATGACATCGCGGCCGTCTGCCCACCCTGCGTGGATGCCGAGATGGTGGCGGAAGCTTGCGCAGCACCCTGCCCCGTCTTCGCTGTCAGCTTGTAGGCGATCTGTGCGAGAGCCTTGGACATGACGGAGCCCTGCACGAGGAAGTCCTTGTAGAGCTTGGACCAGGCGATCACGGGCAGCGAGTCGGGAATTCCCCACACCCAGCCGATCTGCCGGTTGTAGCCGAGCCAGAACATCGTCTTGTTCGTGTCAATGCCCTCCAGCACGCCGTCCTTGGCGATCATGTTCCCGCGGGCACCGTCGTAGGTGTCGAGGTAGTACCACTCGTCGTAGTGGGTGGACTCGACCCCGATAATGCGGTTCCACGAGCGGCGGATCGCCATCACATTTTCGTGCGAATCCGGGTCGGAGTACACGGCGCTGATTTGTGCCAACGGAACACGGATTAGCTTCTTGGTCGTGTTGTCCCCGAGGAGGAAGAAGTTGCCATCCGTGTACGCGCACCGCTCCAGCTCCTGCTGGGCGTCGGCAGAGAACAGTGCCGCCTGGTTGTAGCTGTTGCCCATCAGCTTGCCGAGCTTCTTCTTCGCCGCCTCCGAGGCACCGCTGAACTCGATATCCACACCCTTGTCCCAGACGTATGCAGCCCGCTTCTGCGAGCCCGATTTCATCACCGGGTTGCCGACAACCAGCTCGCGGAGCTGCCGGGAGGCGAGATGCAGTTGCTGGAGGGAGAGGCCGTTGTGGGTGAAGTCGAACATGGGCGTGTAGCCGCGCGCGTCTATCATCAGCTGCACATCGGCCAGCGACTCGGCAAGCCGGAAATTCTGGTTTTGGAGCTCATTCAGCGTCTGGGCGACCACTTCCAGCTCGTTTTCGCTCGAAACCAGCGCAATCTCAGTGTTTCTCTTGGTAGCCATTCCTGAAGTCTATCAGCGAACGTTCAGGAAACCCTCAGCTATATGGGCATCCCCACTTGGTCAATCTCCAGCAGCTCAAAGGGGTCATACGCCACCGTGTCACCCTTCTTCATGCCGGCGAACGGGTCCT
>JAYUBD010000322.1:0-5910 GCA_043740995.1 Caulobacteraceae bacterium
GGCCGCGGCGTTGAAGGCGACCGTGGCGCTGACCGGATTGGCGATCGGCGCGGCCACGCCGCTCACGGTCAGCGTGACGGCGCCCGGCGCCGAGGTCCCGCCGGCATTGGTCGCGGTATAGGTGAAGCTGTCGGCGCCGGAATAGAACGTATTGGGCGTGTAGCTGATCGAGGTTCCGCTCGCGGACGCGGCGCCGTGGCTGGGTCCCGTGGCGATTGCAACGCCGGACGCTAGGCCGCCCCCGAGATTCAGGGTGATCGCATTGCCAATGGAATTCTGGCCGATCGTTTGGCTGACCGGTCCGGCGATCGGCGCGGCGACGCCATTGACCGTGATCGAGACGGGGCCGGGGGCCGAGGTCCCGCCGGCATTGGTGACGGTGTAAGTGAAATTGTCCCCGCCGGCGTAGAACGGGTTGGGCGAATAGCTGATGGCGGTCCCGCTCGCGGACGCCACGCCATGCGATGGCCCGGACACCACCGCGACGCCCGCGATGGCGCTGCCTGTGATATTCAGAGTGATCGGATTGCCCGAGGAGTTTTGAGCGACGGACGCGCTTACAGACCCGGCCACCGGGGCCGCGACGCCAATGACGTTGATGTTCACCACGCCCGGCGCCGACGTGCCGCCAAGGTTGGTGGCGGTATAGCTGAACGTGTCGCCGCCGGAAAAATAGGTATTTGGCGAATAGATGATCGTGGTTCCACTGGCCGTCGCGGTTCCGTGGCCGGGAACGGCGACTACGGCGACACTGGTCGGCGCGCCGGTGACGTTGAGCGGGATCACGTTGCCTGATGAATTTTGCGCGACCGAAGCACTCACCGGGCCGGCGACCGGGGGACTTGGCGGCGCGATAACGGACTGCGTTCTGTTGCCGGCAGCGTCATAGCTGTAGCTAATGGACGATCCGTTGCTGTATTGAACGGACATAACGCGACCGAGCGCGTCATAGAGATAGATTATCGGCCCGGCCATGGCGGGCGAGCTCAGCAGACCCACCAGCGAGTAGAGCGCAACAATTACCGCGCCCCGGCCTGACGGGCTCTTCAATCCTAGCATCGTCCATTCCTCGGGGCCGGCAGCATAAATTGCTCGCGGAATTGCGAACAGCAAATACATATTGCAGAAGCTTTGCAATAGGATATCGTCACCTGAATTGCCAGCCACCCTCGGCCGTCGATCGGCTTCCCTAAGCCGTGGTCGCTAGCCGTACGAGTCGATAGTCTCGTCGGCGGATCGTGGGCGACAGGCATCGGGGGAGTGTGTGTGGTGGTGGGCAAAAGATGACAGTCGGAGTGGCCGCGCGCGGGATATCCAGGCTTTGGGCCTCGACGATCTTGGGGCTGTTGTGCGCGCTCGCCGGTCGAGCGCCAGCCCAAACAACGACCCTTCCCGCCATGCGCTTCGTTACTGGACAGATCGTCTCCACCAGCGCCGCGGCGGCTTACTATGGCGCTTCGACCACGCACACGAACTCGCTGGCGGGCATCTCCGGCTTCGGCCTCACCCCGCCGGAGATTGTCGAGACGGCGCGGGCCCTCAAGAACAATCCCGATCTGATTTTCGAATTCATCCACAATCAGGTCCAAACCGAATTCGCGTTCGGTGAACGTAAGGGAGCGATCGGCGCGTTGATTGATCGCTCCGGCACCGCTTTTGATCAGAATGTCCTGTTCGTGAACCTCGTTCGCCAAGCCGGGTATACGGCCCGATATCAGGTCAGTGAGGCAACACTGACGGCGGGGGCCTTCACCGCCTGGACTGGCGTTTCGGATCTGGGCGCGGCATGCGCCATGCTGGCCTCCGGGGGAATCCCGGCGCAGTTCACGCCGGCCGCGCCGGCCAATTGCCAGGCGAGCGGAGGGTTCACTTCGGTCACTATCCTGCAACCCTATTCGCAGGTGCAAATCGACGGCGCATGGTACGCCTATGATCCGAGTTTCAAGACCTATGCCGGCCCCGCGCCAATGAGCGTGACCGGCGGTTCCGGTCTGGTTCCCGGCGCTGCCGCAGGCCAGCTGGCGGTGGGTCTGGCTGCCGGGACGCAGGGCGGCGCGGCCTATATCGCCCAGGCCAATGGCGCCAATCTCAACAGTTATCTCCTGGCGCGAGGAAGCCAACTGCTCGCCTATTTCAAGGCCAATGCGGCGGCTTTGGATACGGATCAGGCGGTCGGCATAGCCAAGATTCAGCCAGTCTACGCGCCGATCGGCGGCTGGCGCAATGCGACGCCGCTTGGCTATACGATCGGATCCGCCATCGTGATCACCGGCGACGTACCTGATCAGTATAGAACAAAATTACAGGTTGGTATGGCGCTCGGGTCCACCGGAATATTGAATTGGCAATTCTTTGTTGACGACATTGACGGTCGTAGACTTGGCATTGATACGAATTTTGATGCCGCTCACACGATCAACCCCGCCGCAACGATATCCGGCAGCAGTTTGATTCCCCTAAATTATACCGTCGCAACGGAAAGTATCATAGTAGACGGTGTGGTTGTGCAAAGTTATAGCTGTACGATTAACTACACAACGTGCCGTGGCGCGACGTCGTCCGGCCAAATCACCCTCATCGCAACCCATCCGTACGCGGCCGGCGCATTCGCCGATCAAACCGTTGTCAAACAACTCACCGCCACCGCCGCCCCTGTCGCGATTGTCAGCGGTTGGGGACGGATATCCTCGGCGCGACTGGCCAAATGGAGCGACGAGGTCGCGATCGACAAGGCGCTCCCACTAGGCGGTACCGCGCCCTGGGTGTGCGATCCAGAGGGCGGCACGTGTTCCGAGCCCTACCCCCAATCGGCTGGCGACATGACGCGCCAGCGACTGGCGGCAAGTTGGCTGGCCCAAATGTCCCGAATGCTGACACTTCAGGCCGCGATCAGCGGAACGTTGGCTGAACACCATCACTCGATTGGAATAATTGACTGGCGCCACAATCTGCAGGGTTATCAATACCCATCCCCTCCGACCATAAATGGGCAGCCGCAGCCCGGGGGCGGTCCTGACTACTTCGGAATCACAGACCAATTTACGGACCTAAATATTGATACTGTTGTCAGCCTAATTTCAAAAACAAACAATGCGACGACCCGTGCAGCTGTATCTCGGTCTGTCGCGCTTGCGTCGGCGACGTTGGAGGGCTCCGTACTGGAACAAATGGAAGATCTACCAGACACGGCATCGACAGCTTCGCGTTTTGCCTGGGGAAATCAACCCGACAACGAAGATCCGTGCTTCACGGCCAATACCCCGCGACCGTTCTTTGACTTTACGACCACCACAAGCACCGTGAGAGCCAGTATTTACAAATATGAAGGGTCGCCGGCAGGTTGTGGCGGTTACCCAAATATTACTGGAGCATCACCATCCACGTACATCAATCGAATGGAAACCGTTATTTCCGCCTACGTCGCCGCCGGTTTTCATGTTACCGCGCCGAGTGAAACATTCCTTGGCCCGGGCGCACGGTTCGGCCCAGCGCACATATTTCTGGTACAGACGAATTATTACAACTATCAATCCAGTTTTAATGACGCATCCCAACAGCGAGGCGGCGCTATTATTGCTACTCAGTGGGACGCCTCGGGCAACGTGCTTCAGGTTGCTCACGTACTCAGTAGCTTGAGTGGAATGAGCAAGGGCGGCGGGGGGAAGCAGCCAGAGAGATTTTCCGCATATGATCCGACCAAGGCGGCCGATGCGCTAAAGGACAGATTTATTGATCGCAGCATCGACTTGGGCGTCGACTTGAAGACTGGCGTCGCAGGATATTCAACCCCAACACTATTGTCCGTCGGCGTGGGCAGCGCGCCCTACAAACTTGACTATGCACTGAATTTTAAAGCCGCTCCGAACGGGTGCAGTATATTTGGGCCTTGCACCGGCCCCGTGCAGGGAGGGTGGAATCAGAATTGGGATATACGATTTTCGAATTCAGGCTCTGGGCTGGAGGCGATGGGCGCCACGAGCCCCTATCCCGCCGCGGGATCGCTTGCCGCGTTCGCCGCCATGCAGGACATATTCAGCCAACCCGGCTTGGCCGACCTCAACAAGGACGTCTATGCCGCCATGGCCGCGGATTGGTGGCGCCAACAGATGATCGCCAACACCACCACAATCAATCGCGGATTCGCCGGCGCGCAGTACATCCGCCTTGTTGATGGGTCGTGGATGGCGCCGATAGGTTCTCCCGGCACGCTAAATCAGGCCGGTAATCGGGTGAAGGTGCGTGACAGCTGTCACACGTTTGACAATTTTTCCTATCGTTTTTCAACTTCCCGCCGCTGGGATCTTTCCGCTGTCAGTTTTTCCCTAAGGAGCGCGGGGGGCGACATCCTGAATTTTGCGCCCTGGAGCTGGAATTACGATCCGGATACGCGTTGCGCCATCGTGTACGGTTACAAGCCCACAACCTGGACGTGGCCGCAGGGTGCTTCGCTCAACTTTACCTACGATTATGAGCAGGGCGTAACCGGCGTTACCACCAGCCTGGGACGCACCATGACGTTCACGGGCGGCCTGACCCCTCTGTCGCCGCCGCTGACCGCCACCGCGAATGGCGTGACAGTCGGTCAAAGGGTCAATGCCCTGGGCGCCGTCACCGGCATCGTCGATGCGGCAGGCTCGATCTGGGCATTCGGCTATACCCCGATCACGGCGCGCGCGGCGGGTCAGCGACCGGTCCCCTACCCCGAACTCTTCCAGGTCTATGAACCAATCAGCGCGACCCTGCCCGCCCTGCAGTACAGCTACGACACGCGGGGCCTTGTGAACGGCGTCAGCGACGCCGATGCGCTCCAGCTGGGCACTCGCGGCCCCTATAGATGGTACCTGGCGCTCGGCGGACGCGGCGAGCGGGATGACCCGAATGGCGGCGCCTACACCGCCTATTTCGACACTGATGGCAATGAAGTGCGCAATATCGACGAAATCGGCCGCGAGGTGGATAGTCTTTGGGACGGTCGCCATCGCGTGTCCTCACGCACCTATCCCGAGACCGACCAGGACCAGTTCGCCTACGACGCCAATGACAATGTCGTCGCCCTGACCAAGGTGGCCAAGACGGGATCGGGCCTCGCCAATCTGACGATTCAGGCGGGCTATGAACCGACATGGAACCATCTGGCTTGGATCCGAGATGCGCTGGGGAGCCAGTCCGACTTCAGCTATTACGCGTCCGGGGCGGGCGCGTCGCTGATGAGCCAGGCGCAGCGCCCTGCCGCGGGCGGAACGCGACCGACCTTCACCTTCGCCTATAACGCCATTGGCCTACCCATCCAGAGCGTCGATCCGGCGGGCGTCACCACCGCCCACGCCTATGATGGTTTGGGCAATTTGGTCAGCACCACCGAGGCCACGGCGGCGGTCGGCGCCAATCCCGCCCTGAACCTGACCACGACGTTCTTGCCGGACGCGGAGGGCAATGTGCTGGCGGCGATCAACCCGCGCGGCGGGGTGACCAACCAGACCTGGGACGCAATTCGGCGACCAATCTTCGCCATCGCGCCGTCTCCAGGGTCGGGCACACGGGTCGCCAGCCTGAGTCACTATGACGCCAATGGCCGCCTGACCCAGGTGGATCAGGGCACGGCGCTCGCCGCCGACGGTTCGGACTTCGCCGCTCTGCAGACGCGGGTCACAGCCTATGATCCCGTCGGCAATAGGCTGCGGGCGATGGTCTATAACGGTGTGACCAACTCAGCCGGCAACCCGGCCCTGATCCTCACCCAGACCGGCTATGACGCGCTGAACCGCGTCCAGTGCACGGCGGCGCGCGAGAACCCGGCGGCGTTCGCCGCGCTGCCGGCTTCGGCCTGCACGCCATCGACGGTCGGGCCGAACGGCGCCGACCGCATCACCCAGTTCACCTATGATCTGGCCGGCGAGAAGCTGGTCGAGA
>JAYUBD010000323.1:0-5906 GCA_043740995.1 Caulobacteraceae bacterium
CCGATCACAAGATCACCCGTCTCGACGAACTCCTCCCCTGGCGTTACGCCCAGCAGGGCTGAGCGTAACTGGCGGAAGCATCTCCCGGCCAGAGGGGGATGGGCGGACGGTTACTCGGCACTCGTCGCATGGCACACGCGATCTTCAATAGTGTCGCTGATCGCGAAGCCTAGACGATGGCGCCGACTTGATTGTTGGTGGTGGTTACGGGCGCGGCCATCTTCGGGAATGGGCGTTGGGCGGCGTTACCCAAGACCTTCGTGCAGCGCGCCCAATTTGCTGCCTAATGTCTCACTGAGACGTCGTCGGTTAAGGCCGGACGTTAGGGAGTCCATGGGCACGACGGCGGGAGGATCGGTTGCTCATATTCACGGTTGAGCCGGTCAGGTGGTTGGCGCTCGCGCATCTCGTCTTCCAAACCCAACGTCCAGACGGCGCCAAATCAGCCCGATCGCGTCGTTCGCCACTACGCAAGCAAGCGCTGCGCCGACCGCCGCAGCCAGATGGTTGAGAGACAAGGTTGCGAAGCCGAACAAGTTCCGCAGCCAAGGCGCTAATAGCGTGGACGCTAGCGCTACCGGGGCCGTCACCATAACCAGCACGAGGGCGCGGTTTGGTCTTTTCAGCGCCTGCAGTGCGCTCGAAGTCATTGTACGGTTCGTGAGGACGAGACCGAGATTGCCGAGCACCAAGGTGACAAACGCCATGCTCCGGGCATCCAGTTCGCCGTGCCCACCCCCGAGACCGAGTCGATATACGCCAAGAGCGGCGACCATCACGACGGCTCCTTGCGCCAGGCCACGTAGGAGAAGGTTGCGATCAAATAGCGGCGCATTCGGCTTTCGAGGCGGACGCGACATCAAACCCACCTCTTCCGGTTCAGCTTCAAAGACGATTGAGGAAACCGGATCGATGATTAGTTCCAGAAAGACCACATGGACGGGCCCCAGCACGATGGGCCAGCCGAACAGAACCGGTATGAGCGACATTCCCGCGATCGGGACATGCACCGCTAGGATGTAGCTTATGGCCTTTCGAAGATTATCGCCGATGCGCCGGCCCAGTCGCACTGCGGTCACCAGACTGGCGAAGTTGTCGTCGAGGAGAACGAGTGACGCCGCCTCTCGCGCCACGTCTGTTCCCCGCCCGCCCATCGCCACTCCGATATGGGCAGCTTTCAGCGATGGCGCGTCGTTCACGCCGTCACCGGTCATGGCGACGACCTCACCTGCCGCGACAAACGCCTTAACGATACGCAGCTTTTGCTCTGGCATGATGCGCGCGAAGACGTTGACGTGCGCCAAGTGTTCTTGGAAACTAAGTTCGTCGAGGCTCTCGATATCCCTCCCGGTCAGGGCCACCCCGCCGGAAATCCCAGCCTGCTTTGCGATCGCCAGACCGGTCGCTGGATGATCCCCAGTGATCATGACGACCCGAATGCCTCCACTGGCGCAGGCCGCTACCGCGTCCGGAACTTCCGGGCGAAGTGGATCCACGAGGCCCAGAAGCCCGATGAAGCGAAAGTCGAAATCATGCTGACCTTGTGGCCATGTCCCGCCGCCAAAGGCCGCCTCCGCAACCGCCAGAACCCGCAAGCCATCGACGGCGAGCGCCGCGACCTCTTGGCGGATGGTCTCCAGGCTATGCAAAGGGAGGTGGCATAAATCGGCTATCGTTTCAGGCGCGCCTTTGGCGGCGACCACAAACTCAGCACCGGCAGGAGCCTTCCAGATCTGCGACATAGCCAGAAGAGAGGGCTGGATCGGATAGCCATGGACGAGCCTCCAATCGTTGTGGATGTATTGAGATTGATCGAGACGCCTTTTGCCCAGTTCGCTGAAAGCCCTTTCCATTGGATCAAACGGATCTGGGTGACTCGCCAAGATCGCGAATTCCACAAGGCGTTGAAACCGTTCTGGAAGGCGTTCTTCGTCGTCGGGCGTGATCGCCAGCCTTTCAGCGTCGGCCACAAGCGTCGCGACCGTCATGCGGTTCAGGGTCAGCGTACCAGTCTTATCTGTGCACAGCACAGTGACAGCGCCGAGAGCTTCGATGGCGGCCGGACGCCGAGACAACACCTTGTTGCGCGACATCCGCCAAGCGCCCAGCGCCAAAAATACGGTAAGAACCAGTGGAAACTCTTCGGGCAGGGTCGCCATGGCCAAGGTGATTCCGGCCAGCAGCCCGGCCAACCATTTTCCGCGAAGCACCCCATAGGCGAGCGTCAAAACGACAGAAGAGCCGAAACCCAGGATTGCGAAGGTTCGGACCAGACGGCGTGTCTGAATTTGGAGGGGCGTCTCAGCACTTTCAACGGCGTCAAGCGACTTGCCTATACGGCCGATCTCCGTCCTCGGGCCAGTCGCGGTCACTCGCGCCAATCCCGCGCCTCCAACAATCAAACTTCCTGACCACAGATTCGGTCCGCCATCACCGCCTGGACGAGGATTCTCGGCCTCGCCGGCACCGCAGCTTTTTCCAACAGGGGCTGACTCGCCCGTCAACAAGGACTCGTCCGCTTGCAGTTGGACTGTCTCAAATAGGAGCGCGTCGGCCGGGACGCGGTCACCTTCGACGAGGACGATAATGTCGCCGGCTACGACTTCACCGCTTGGAATGCGTTGACGAGTCCCGTCGCGAACGACAAGCGCTCGGGGATTTGTCAGGTCCTTGAGCGCGGCCAATGCACGGTCTGTGCGGTTTTCCTGCACGACGACAAGGCCGACGCTGATCATCGCAAAGGCAAGGAGGATCAGAGCTTCGGCGAGGTCGCCGATGACGAGATAGATCAGCCCCGCGGCAAGGAGAAGCTGCAGCATCGGCTCTCGGAGGGAACCCACGACAATGCGTATAAGGCCCTTACGACGCGCTTGTGGAAGATCGTTGCGGCCGTCGCGAACCAGCCGTGCAGCCGCGTCACCAGCTGAAAGGCCCCCTTCCGCCCGCCCGATGCCCACGTTTGGGGCTTGCGAAATGTTCATTCAGCGAGCCGCCTGAGCTAACTTAGCCATCGCGGCTATGGGCTCAAAGCTCTTTGGTGTCATGGGATATCAGGGTCATAAGGATGTGGATGGCGATCATGGCGCTGTCTACGCCATCTTCGGGTCTACCGTTCGCGAGGACCCACGGAGTACTCCCCGAGTATAGAGCACTGGATGCCTCACCGCCCCCGCCCCATTACCGTCTCGGCCTCGGTTGGGTTTTGGGCGTCGCCTTGGAGGACACACTGACTCCGTCGGCTCGGCTTGCTCAGGGGTTCACATTCGTTTGGCGCTGTGGTTCGTCGCGAACTTCTTCCCGACTCGAAATGTGCGAGCGTTCCGCGAAGCGCACCTCAACTGCCAAGCCCGGGCCGTTGTCCGACAACCTGAGTTCAGCATCGTGGAGTTCGGCGATGGCGGCCACAAGGGCGAGCCCAAGGCCGGAGCCGGGGGTGCTGCGATTTGCGTCCAGGCGATAGAAACGCCGCAGCACCCGCTGCCGCTCGTTGGCGGGCACGCCGGGCCCGTCGTCCGCCATCACAGCGCTCACGACGCCGCCAACCTGGGCCAGGCTCATCGAGATATGGGCCTTATCGCCGGCATGCCGAAGGGCGTTCTCCAGGAGATTGGCGAGTAGCTGCGTCAGAAGTTGAGGGTCACCGTTGACCACAATGTCAGGAGCGATCTGTGCGCTCAACGTCTTTCCAGCGTCTTCCGCGGCGGTCTCGTAGGCCAGGCGGAGACGCTCCATGACGGCGGAGAGATCAACGGCCTCGAACCTCGCTCGTCCCGCGCCTCCCTCGATCTGCCCGATCCGCAACAGGGCGTGGAATGTGTTCAGTACGTCGTCGACTTGCGCGAGCGCACCGTCAATCGCGCTATCCAAGTCCGCCGGTCGAGTGAGGTCGCGCATCGAGTCCAGATGTTGCCGCAGCCGGCTCAGTGGCGTTCGCAGGTCATGGGCGATGTCGGTGGAGATCTGCCGCAGCCCGTCCATGAGGGCCTGGTTGCGATCCAGCATGAGGTTCAGATTGCCGGTAAGCCGGTCGAATTCGTCGCCCATGCCGATCGCGCGCACGCGTTCATCCAGGCGCCCCTCCATGATCTCTTGCAGGGAACAGTTCACCCGGTCGAGGCGACGAAGAAAGACCGAGGCGATCAGGAGCCCGCCGCCGACCGCCAGGACCGTGATGCCCAGGCCGCTCCAGATGGTCACAAGCCTTAGCCAGTCCGACAACTCGTCCAAGTCAGACGTATTGCGGCCCACGACCAGGCACGATCCATCGGCGAGCCGGATGCCGTATGTGCGGATCGTGGCCCGTCCGTCGGAGGGTTCATTGGGCTCGGCCGGCTCCGCCACGCTGACCTCACCCCACCCGACTTTGGTTGACCGAGCCGGTAGGTCGCCCGCGACAGAACGGCCCTGCGAATCGAGCAGGAGGTAGAGAAATTGGTGCGCATGCACGATCCGCTCGCGTCTGAGAATCAACTGGCCAAGCGCGTCACGGCCCCGAGCCAGTGCCTCGCCTCGAAGAAGCGTGCTCTCATCGACCAGCGCCGTCGCGGTCGAGTTGCTTGCATATCGGCTCACCGCGACATTGACGGCGGCCACGAGCGTGATCGCCCCGACCGCGAAAATCACCGCGAACAGCAGCGCGAGCCGGAACGCTCCACTTTTAAAGACCCTAAGCCGGAGCATCGATCATGTAGCCGGCGCCGCGGACAGTCTTGATCATCTCCGAGTCGAACCCGCGATCGATCTTCGCGCGGAGGCGGCTCACATGGCCTTCGATAATGTTGGTCTGGGGGTCGAAGTGGAACGACCAGATGTTTTCCAGTAGCATCGTGCGGGTGACGATCTGGCCAGCGTGTCGCATGAGGTACTCCAAAAGCTTGAACTCCTGCGCCTGCAGATCGATGGCTAGGCCCGAGCGGGTTGCCTTGCGCTTCAGCAAATCGATCTCCAGTTCGCCGACGCGGATCTTTGTCTGGACCTGAGTGAGGTGGGGCCTTCTGGCGAGGGCGTCTATTCGCGCGATCAGCTCGGTCATCGCGAACGGTTTGACGAGGTAATCGTCTGCGCCAGCTTCCAGCCCTTCGACTCGATCTTCCACGCCGTCCATGGCGGTCAGGAAGATGGTCGGAGTGGTAACACCCGTAATTCGCAGGGCCTTGAGCGCCGCAAGGCCATCGACGCCAGGGACCATTCGATCGATGATGAGCACGTCATAGGCGCTGTCAGCGGCGTGAAAGATCGCATCACGTCCTGTGGTGCAGGCATCCACCACATGCCCAGCCGACCGCAGCCCTTTCTCTATGAAGGTCGAGGTCTGCACATCGTCCTCAAGAAGAAGAATCTTCACTGCAGCCTCCCTGTCGCCCGCAACGCCATCCGCTCACGCGACGAAACAAGAGCGCGCGCCTCAGATCAACGCACAAGTTCGCAATTCCGAATGTTCGGCCCATCTTTGCAACACATGGGGAAGAGCAGAGTGTGGGTGGAGGCAGGATCGCCTCTGGTTGGAGTTCCACTCATGAAACGCGTTCTGGCACTTGCCACGGGGCTGTCCCTCGCCATCGGCGGTCTCGCCGTCGCCCAATCCGCCATTCCGATGGCGACCACCTCAGCCTATGTCGGCGCAAAACTGGCGTCGAAGGCCAATATCACGATCGCTCAGGCGCGGGCTATCGCGCTGAAGGCTCGACCAGGCCAGATCACCGATCAGGAGCTTGAGAACGAAGGCGGCGGCAGCGGCCTCCGTTATTCCTTCGACATCAAGAGCGGCGGCAAGATCCAGGAGGTCGGCGTCGACGCCAAGACAGGCCGCGTTCTAGAGAACAAAGCGGAAGGCCCGCACCCCGATTGATCGATATGAGGCGGAGCGAACCCTCGCTCCGCCGCTTCGATAAATCTGGTGAGCGGGA
>JAYUBD010000324.1:0-5893 GCA_043740995.1 Caulobacteraceae bacterium
GCATGGTCGGCGTCGCGACCATCAGACGCCCCGACGGGCGGTGGAACCAGCGCATATAGGCGTAGCCGGCGGCCAGCGGCAGCGGCAGCCGCGCCGACACATATTCCGGGAATCGTGTGTGATAGCTGGTGGTGAACGGCAGCCTCCATTCCAGGCAGATCCGCCGCGCCGCCAGTCCAATCGGTCCTTCCGTCGCGATATGAATGGCTTCCGGTTCGAAGGCCTTGAACCGCTCCTGCACCTTGTCATAGGCGCCCATGGCCAGTTTTATCTCGGGATAGGTCGGCAGGGGGAAGGTCTGGAATTGATCGGGGCTGATCACCTCGACATCCTCGCCCATCTCGCGAAGTTCCGCCACGACCCGCGTCAGGGTGCGCACCACCCCGTTGACTTGGGGCTCCCAGGCGTCGGTGGCCAAAAGTATTCGCATCAGGCGGTGATGGGTTCCAGACTCACATTCCGCGCTGAATCGACACGGCGGGATCGTTCTATCATGGACCAGGACCGCGTCTCTGCCCAACGCAGGATTTCGAGGCGGCCATCCGCCTGCTCGACCACAGCGGTGCAGCTCTCCACCCAGTCGCCATCATTGATATAGCATACGCCCTCGATGTCTCGCATTTCGGCCTTGTGAATATGGCCGCAGATCACCCCGTCCAGGCCGCGGCGGCGGGCCTCGCCGGCCAGCGCGGCTTCGAAGTCATCGATGAATTTCAACGCGTTTTTGACCTTCGATTTCAGGTAGGCCGAAAGACTCCAATAGCCGAAGCCGAGGCGACGCCGGGCGCGGTTGACCAGGGTATTGAGCACGAGGGCGGCGCGGTAGGCATGGTCTCCGGCGAAGGCGAGCCAGGCGGCGTGCCGAACCACCGTGTCGAACGCATCACCATGGACGATCAGGAAACGCCGACCATCGGCGGTTTGATGCACTGCGTCGCGCGCCACCAGCACGCCGCCAAAGTGAACGCCGCAAAAGTCACGCACCCGGTCATCATGATTGCCGGGCACATAGGTGACCTCCGCGCCCTTCCTGGCCATGCGCAGGATTTTTTGGACCACATCATTGTGGCTCTGTGGCCAGTACCAGCCCCGTTTCATCTTCCAGCCATCGACGATATCGCCGATCAGATAGAGCCTGTCGCAGGTGACGTGGCGCAAAAAGTCGAGCAGGAGCTCGGCTTGGCAACCGCGTGTTCCCAGATGGATATCGGAGAGAAATACGCTGCGATAATGGGTAGGCGCCGGGGAATCGTTCATGGGGGTGAGATCCGCGCCGTCCATGTCTCGGAGCGGAAAGCCCTGGCGCCTTGCCATTGGTTAGGCTGATTGCTTGATGGTTTTATGAAGGTCGGGCCAGGGCTGGGCCCCGGCTATGGTCACGGCCTGGGCCGGCGCGGGCGGTCGGGGCTTCAGACGCAGTCCCTTGAAGATCAGTTTCAACGCCTCCCAATGGATGGCCGCCACCACTTTGAGGGTCAGTAGCCGGTAGTCCAACAAGGCCCGAAGCAGCGCCGCATCGGTCAGCGGAGTCCGCGTGCCGGAGAAGGCGGCGGCGATGATCAAGGCGCCATCGGGGCCGCGTCCGTTTACGGTGGTGGCGACAAGGGACCCCGGCGGCTTGATCTCGAAGTCATAGTTCATCGCCATGTCCATGAATGGCGAGACATAGAACGCCTTGGCGCAGGATTGATGGATCTCACCTTCGGTGGCGACGGCCCCGACCGGGATCAGATAGCTGTGGCGTTGTCCAAAGGTGTTGTTCACTTCGTAGATCATCGCCGCCAGAGCGCCGTCGGCGGCGTGGCAGAAATAAAGACTGAGCGGATTAAACACATGCCCGAGGATCCTGGGCATGCAGAGGAGCGTCACCTTGCCGGCGCCCAGGTCGAGGCCCGCCGAGGCGAGGACCCGCGCCACATAGTCGCGCAACGGCGTCCGGTCGCCCACGCCATGATCCTGGTCGTAAAAACTGAAGAGATTGAAACGGTTGTGCGAAAACCATTTCAGCTGGCGCGCGAGCGCGGGCGCCTCGTCGAGGTCGAGGAGCATTTGGAACATCGGATAGCGAAGCCTGTGGCGCCGCGGCCGGAACCGCTCGTGGACCACCATCCCGCGATACAGCGCCGAGGTAAATCGGTTCACGCGGCAATCTCCAGGCTTTGAGTCCGCGCCGCCGTGGGTCCCAGATGGATGCGACCCGACTCGCGCGCGACAGTCCAAGGTCGCTTTACGCCGCCCAGGGCTTCAGCCACCGCCAGACCGGCCTGAAGGCCGTCTTCATGGAAGCCGGAGCCGAAATAAGCGCCGCACCACCAAATGCCGCCGGCCCCCTGCAATTCCCAAAGCTGTTTTTGCGCGGTCAGGGCGGCCGCGTCGAATTGTGGGTGGCGATAGTGTTCGGTGCGGATCACACGTGCGGGATCCGGCGCTCGGGTCGGGTTCAGGGTGACGAACAACGGGCATTCGGCGGGAAGGTCCTGCAGGCGGTTCATCCAGTAGGTGACGCACAAGGCCTGATCACCGCCGGACCTGCGGTCGCCGATATAGTTCCAGGCCGACCACGCCCCACGCCGCCTGGGCATCAAGGCGGGGTCAGCATGCAGCACGGTGCGATTGTCGGTATAGGCGAAGGCGCCCAACAGGGCGCGCTCCCTGGGTGTCGCGTCTCCCAGCAGCGCCAGGCCCTGGTCGGCATGGGTGGCGATCACCACATGGTCGAAAAGCTCGCGGGTGTCCGCCGTGCGCACCAGGACGCCGGATGGCGTGCGCTCGACCCCGATCGCGGCGGCGCCCAGGCGAACGCGGTCCTGGTAGGCCGCGGTGAGTTTCGAGACATAGGCGCGACTGCCGCCGGTCACCGTGCGCCATACGGGTCGATCGGCGATTTTCAACAAGCCGTGATTCTCGCAGAACCGAATGAACGCCGCGGCGGGGTAGGCGCGAATGTCCTTGGCCGACGCCGACCAGATTGCCGCCGCCTGCGGCAACAGGTGATCGTCCTGAAAGGCGGCGCCATAGCCTCGGGCGTCGAGATAGTCGCCCAGGCTGGTCATCTCGGTTTCCAGCGCCGCCGCATGGCCGGGGGCTTCCCGGTAGAACCGCGCGATGCCCGCCAGCATCGACCAGAAACGTGGACTGATCAGATTGTCCCATTGTGAAAACAGCGTGCGCAAATTGTCGCCGCCATATTCCATGGCCCCGCCGTTCAGGCTGACGGCGAACCCCATATTGGACGCCTGGGTTTCAACGTTCAGATGGGCGAACAAGGCGACAAGGTTGGGATAGCTCACCTCGTTATAGACAATGAACCCGGTATCGACCGCGATCGGCCCACGCGCCGTCGGCGCGTCAACCGTGTGACTATGACCGCCCAGTCTGGGTTCCGCCTCAAACACCGACACCTGATGCGCCTGACTCAGCAGCCAGGCCGCGGACATCCCGGAAATTCCCGCACCGATGACGGCGATCTTCAAGGGGTGAGGCCTGGCTTGCACGTCGGTTCCGTTCGTTCCAAAGGTGCGCGGTTGGGCGATCTAATTCAACGCCCTTCTCAACTACGCCAGAGCAATGCTATCGGATCAGGCTCGATTCGCCCGTAGCGCGGGCTTCCCGCCCGCTGTGACTGGCTCGGGCGCCGGGAAAAGGCAGCGGGCTGGAAGCCGGCGCTACGGATCATGGGTTACGCCTGCTGGGTTTCCCGGCCCATGGATGATCCGGCCCGGCGATGGCGGCGTAAAAGGGTCATGTATGCGAACGCCCTGGCACCACATTCGCGCTCTGCGTTTTCCGGCCCTCTCAGACAGCCTGCGGGTTGTCGCGCGGTGACGCCTCCGGCGTCGCGGGATTCCGGGGGCTATTCGGCGCTGATCGTCGCGATTGGCGTGAGCCGCGACCGAGACGCGTTCGGCGCCCTGTTCAGCCACTTTGCGCCTAGGGTGAAGAGTTACATGATGCGGCTTGGTTTGGCGCCGGATGTTGCCGAGGAACTGGCGCAGGACACCTTGCTGGCGGTCTGGCGCAAGGCCGAGGGTTTTGATCCAACGCGCGCTGGCGCATCGACCTGGATCTATACGATCGCGCGAAACTTGCGAATTGATGTTGCCCGCCGCGCCGGCAAGGCGCAACTGACCGAAGACCCGACGGCCGTGGTCTCGCACCCGCCGCCACCCGACGCCGCCATCGAGGCGGACGAAGATGAACGGCAGGTGGCCTTGGCCGTCCTGACCCTGCCGCCTGAACAAGCCGAGGTCATCCGTCTGGCCTTCTTTGCCGATAAGCCGCACTCCGAGATTGCCGCCGTCCTCGGCCTGCCGCTGGGCACCGTGAAGTCACGGCTGCGCCTGGCCATGGCCAGGATGCGGTCCAGTCTGGAGGCGATCCGATGAGTCCGCGCCATCACCCATCGCAGGCCCTGTTGCTCGATCATGCGACCGGCGCCCTGGACATGGGCAGCCGTCTGGTCATTCGCGCCCATTTGGGCGCCTGCCCCGCCTGCCTTGCGGACGTGGCGCTGGCGGAGACGATCGGCGGCGCCCTGCTGGCCGGCGCGGATCCCGTGGCGCTCAAGGCCGATGCCCTGGACCACGCCCTCGCGCGGATCGAGCGTCCGTTCGCCGCGGTTCCGCCTTCACCGCCGAATCCCGACTGGATCGCCGTTCCCTCGGTCGTGCTCGATGCGGCGCGCCGCCGTCGAAGGTGGGCCGCGCCGGGCGTTTGGGTTGCGCCGGTTTCCAAGGATGCGTCGGGGGTCAGCACCTACCTTTTGCGGGTGGGCGCGGGCATGAGCGTTCCCCTTCATACCCATCGCGGGGCTGAAATGGTCTGTGTGTTGGAAGGCGCCTATGCCGACGGCGAGACGCTGCATGAAGTCGGCGATTTTGCCTTCAATGATGCGAGCATCCTGCACCGACCGCGGGTGACCCGGACCGGCGCCTGTGTCTGTCTGATCGCCGCCCACGGGGCGCTCGTCCCGCGCGATTGGGTCGGTCACCTGTTTCAACCCTTCGTGCGCATATGACCAGCCTGACCGCCCTGGCGACGCGCGCCGTCGAGCGGACCCCCTTGCCGGACACCCTGACACGTCTTGGGGTCGCCTATCTGGTCGATCGGGCCCGGCGCGGCCTTGAGGGCGAAGACGCCGCCGCCGAGACAGTTTTCGCGCGCGACATGGCGGCGCACGCCATCGCGGAAAACACCGCTGACGCCAATCAACAACATTATGAGCTTCCAGCGGACTTCTTTCGGCTGATTCTAGGCCCCCGCCTGAAATATTCGAGTTGCCTCTACGGCGCGGAAACCGCGAGCCTGGCGCAAGCGGAAGACCTCGCCCTGACTGAGACCTGCGAGCACGCCGGCCTGGTCGACGGACAGACCGTTTTGGAACTCGGCTGCGGCTGGGGCTCGCTCAGCCTGTGGATGGCGGAACATTATCCGGCCTCTCGGATCACGGCGGTGTCGAATTCCCATTCGCAACGCGAGGCCATCGAGGCGACGGCGCGCCTTCGCGGCTTTTCAAACCTGACCGTGCTGACCCGCGATATGAATGATTTCCAGGCGGAGGGCCGGTTTGATCGGATCGTCTCGGTGGAAATGTTTGAACATATGGCCAATTGGCCGGCGCTGTTGGCCCGGGTCGCGGGCTGGCTGACGCCGGAGGGCCGGTTGTTTCTGCATGTCTTTACCCACAGGGCGCGATCCTATCGGTTTAACGTCCACGATGCGGACGACTGGATCGCGCGTCACTTTTTCACGGGCGGATTGATGCCCGGGCAGGGCTTGATTCGACGGTTCCCGACCTTGGTCGAGGTTGAAAGCGAGTGGCGTTGGAGCGGGGAACACTATCGGCGCACCGCCAATGCCTGGCTGGCCAATTTCGATGAACATCACGACGCCA
>JAYUBD010000325.1:0-1721 GCA_043740995.1 Caulobacteraceae bacterium
GCCAGACCAAGCCGCAGCTCGTTGTCAACAATGATGCGGATGACGCCCAGGGCGGCGCGGCGCAGGGCGAAGGGATCCCGCGATCCGGTGGGCTTCTCACCGATGCCGAAGAAACCGACGATGGTGTCCATCTTGTCGGCCAGGGCCACGGCGACCGAGATCGGCGCGGTGGGCACTCTGTCGCCAGGGCCCTGCGGTTTGTAATGGTCGACGATCGCGCCCGACACGGCGGAGTCCAGCCCCTCGGCCCGGGCATAATACCCACCCATCACGCCCTGAAGTTCGGGAAATTCACCAACCATGGCCGTGGCGAGGTCGGCCTTGGCGAGCCGCCCCGCCTGGGCCGCCATCCCCTGATCGGCGCCGATCAGGCCGGCGATAGTTGCGGCCAGAATTTCCAACCGACGCGCCCGTTCGCGCATGGTCCCCAGTCTGGCATGGAAGGTCACGCCGTTCAGCGTCTCCAGCCTGCTCTCAAGACTGGCTTTGCGGTCCTCGTCCCAGAAGAAGCGCGCATCGTCGAGGCGGGCCGACAGTACTCGGCCATTGCCGGCGGTGATCAGGACGCCTCCATCGGCGGCCTCGATGTTCGCCACCGTCAAAAAGTGCGGTGAAAGCGCGCCGCCGCTCCCTTCGGCGCGCACGGCGAAATAGCGCTGGTGTGTGCGCATGGTGGTGCGGATCACCTCCGGTGGCAGCGCCAGGAAGCGCGGGTCCATGTCGCCCAGCAGCGGAACCGGCCATTCAACCATCCCCGCCACTTCTTCCAAAAGGCCGGCGTCCTCGACCAATTCAAGCCCACGCGCCGTGCACAGCGCGCGCGCTCCGTCGAGAATGCGCTGCTTGCGGTCGTTCACGTCGAGCACGACAAAGCGGCTGGCCAGGGCCTCGCCATAGGCGTGGAAATTCCGCGCGCGGAACGGTCGGATCCCGCCTTCGGACACCCCCATCACCCGGTGACCCTCGCTCATATCGTCGCTGACCAGACCATCGATCTCGAGTGGCACGATCTCGCCGTCGAAGACGCAGAGGATGCGGTGCAGTGGCCTGACCCACCGCAGGACGCCGGTCCCCCAGACCATGGACTTCGGCCAGGGAAAGCGTCGGACGATCGCATCGACCAGGGCCGCGAGCAGCGTGGCGGTGGGCTGACCCGGTCGATGCAGGACGGCGACATAGGCGCCGCCTCGCTCGATCAGCTCGCCGCGCGCAAGGCCGGTGGACCGCAGGAAACCCTCGATGGCGGCGTCGGGAGCGCTTGTCCGGGGACCCTTGCGTTCCTCGACCCGGTCTGCCTGAGCGATCGGCAGCCCGTCGATGACCAGGGTCAGACGCCTGGAGCCGGCGAAGGTTTGCATGTCCCGGTAGGCGAGCGATGCCTGCGCCAAGCCTTCGGCGGCCAACCGCTGAAGATCGCGCGCGGCCCCAGCCTGCATGCGCGCGGGGATTTCTTCGCTGAAAAGCTCGAGCAGGAATTGCGGCATGTCAGGCGCCCGACGTTTCTAGGTCTAGCCACGCCTGGGCGCACGCTTTGCAGAGGTCGCGAATCCGCCCGATATAGCTTTGCCGCTCCGCCACCGCGATCACGCCTGCCGCATCCATCAGATTGAACAGGTGCGACGCCTTTAACACATGGTCATACGCCGGCAGCACCAAGGGTTGGCCCTGGCGGCCCCGCCGCGCCAGCAAGCGCGGAACCGACCGCTCCATATCCTCGAAAT
>JAYUBD010000326.1:0-5840 GCA_043740995.1 Caulobacteraceae bacterium
CGCGGTCGCGTTCCGCTCATGGGCGTGAAACGCAAATTCGCCCGTGATCGGCGCGGCATACTCGCGCCGTTCTTTCTGCTCGACGCCATCCGCCGCGAAGGCGTCAAGGCGGGGATCACGGAGGCCGAATATTCCTGGATTCTTGAAGACAACGGGCCAATGCGGCACATCCTCGAAGGCTTCACGGCGAAAATCTACAAAACCTACCGCATCTATGGGAAATCGCTGGTAAGCGGCACGCCCGCGAGCGCCCGGACGGCTATTGACGGGGCTGGCGGGGATCGCGCGTCCAATATCTCGATCACCCTTTAGCCCATGGCCGGCTCGTGCAACCGGCGACCCCAAACAGAGACACCAGAAGGCGACGTTTTGACCCAGACCCCCGCCGCCTCGCCGGATCCTTTGGCCTCGGTCGAGAGCATTATCGACGGGCTGGCGAGCGTCGGCTACATCGCCTCCCGACGCATTGCGACGGCGCTCTACATGGCCGCCCATCTGCAAAAGCCGGTTCTGGTGGAGGGGGTGGCCGGGGTCGGCAAGACCGAACTGGCACTGTGCACCGCGGCGCTGCTCGGCCTGCCGCTGATCCGGTTGCAATGCTACGAAGGCCTGGACGAGTCCAAGGCCCTCTATGAGTGGAAATACGGCAAGCAGCTTCTCTACACGCAGATTCTGAAGGACCATATGGGCGCCGCCCTGACCGATGCGCCGGATATGGCGACGGCCATGGACCGCCTGCACGGGACCGGCGATCTGTTTTTCTCCGAGCCCTTTTTGGAGCCCCGCCCGCTGCTCAACGCCCTGCGCGAACCGGGCGGCGCGGTCCTGTTGATCGATGAGATCGACAAGAGCGACGAAGCGTTCGAAGCCTTCCTGTTGGAAATGCTCTCGGCCTTTCAGGTCTCGATTCCGGAGATTGGCGTGATCAAGGCCACCACGCCGCCGGTGGTGTTCCTCACCTCGAACAATGTCCGGGATTTGGGCGACGCCCTGAAGCGCCGATGCCTGCACCTGCATATTCCCCTGCCTGACCAGAAGCTGGAGGAGCGGATCGTCGCCGCGAGGGTCCCCGGCATCGAGGCCGGACTGCGGGCCGATCTCGTCGCGTTCGTCCAGCAGTTGCGAACGCTCGACCTGCGCAAATTGCCGTCAATATCGGAAACCGTGGACTGGGCGCGGGCGCTCATCCTCCTGCACGCCAAGGCGCTCGATGGCGATCTCGTGCGCGAGACTCTCAACGTGTTGCTGAAGTACGAGGTGGACATCGTCGCCGTCGAGGCCAGGATCGGCGATTTCCTGCCCAGGTCGTCCTAAGGAGCGATGCGGCCATGCCGGCCATGCAGAATGCCCTGGAGGATTTCCTGCGGGCCCTGCGCGCCAACGATGTCCGCGTCTCGCCGTCCGAGGCGATCGACGCCCACAGGGCCGTACGGGGCGTGGGCTATGGGGACCGCACGTTGCTGCGGGACGCCCTGTGCGTGACCTTGGCCAAGAGCGCCGAGGAGGTTGATCGCTTCGAGCTCTGCTTCGATGAATTTTTCGCCCGGGCGCGACTGGAGGCGCCGGGGCCCGCGCCCTCCGGCGACGTCCCCGCCGCCCCATCCGATGCCGCCGAAGGGGTCCCTGGCGGCGGTCTCGCCGAACAGCTTCTGGCCGGCGACGCGGCCGGGCTCGCCGCGGCCATGGAGGCTGCCGCCACACGCGTCGGGGCAGGCGATATTCGACTGAACACCCAACGCAGCCTGGTGACCCGGCGCGTGCTCGACGCGATGGGCCTGCGCGAACTTGAAGCGATGATCAACGCCCTGCGCGCGACCGGCGACCCAGGGGACGAAGCGCTCGCCGACCGGCTGGCTGAACGACGCGCGGCGCTGTTCGTGCAGGCCGGCGCCTTCGTGGCCCGTCAGGCTCGGTTGTATGCGGGGCAGAGCGGTCGGCGCATGCGCGACGCCCTGCTGGCTCAGCAAAAGCTGACCGCCATCGAACCCGAGGACTTCCGCGCCATGGAGGCTCTGGTGCGTCGGATGGCCAAACGTCTGGCCACCAAGTACGCGCGCAAACGGCATCACGCGCGCAAGGGCAAGCTCGATGTTCGCCGCACCCTGCGCCGAAGCCTGGGCTATGGCGGCGTTCCCTTCGACATGGTCTGGAAGACCGAGACCCTCGACAAACCCAAAATCGCGGTGCTTTGCGACGTCTCCCGTTCGGTGGCCGCCGCCGCCCAGTTCCTCCTGCTGTTTCTCTACAGCCTCAATGAGGTGGTCGATCGCCTCGATGCCTTCGCGTTTTCCGATTCCCTGGTCTCGGTAAATGACGTGCTGGACGACGAAAAGGTGGACGACGCCATCACCCTGATCCTTGGCCGGATCGGCTTTCGCCCCACCGATTATGGTCGCGCCCTCGCCGACTTCCGCGATTTTCAAGGCCAGAAGCTGGACCGGCGGACAACGGTAATCATCCTGGGCGATGGTCGGTCCAACTATGCCAATCCCCGCCTGGACCTGATGCGCGCCATCAGCGAGCAATCCCGGGCCGTCATCTGGCTCAATCCCGAACCCCCGACCTTTTGGGGTCAGGGCGATTCCAAGATGGACGCTTACAGCCGATTCTGCACAGTCGCCAAGACCTGCAACACCCTGACCCAGCTTGAACGCATCATTGAGGACGTGCTGCGCACCTATTTGCCGCGCTGAGGTCGGCGATTGGGCGTGGACAACTACTCCCCCGCCAAATCGTCTCTAGAATTTGGCCTGCGCCGTGAACTGTAGCTGGCGACCGGCCTGATAGGTATAGAGGTCGCTGGTGCTTGACGGGCCGGTGATCGACGTCACTTGGCGGTTGTTGTTGAGGTTGATGGCTTGCAACTTTACTTTGAACCGACCAAAATCATAGGCGATCGAGGCGTTCAAGGTATTGTAGCCGGCCACTGATCGGGCCTGATTGGGCGCCAATGCCAAGCCCTCGCCCGTCACCACCGCCGAGCCGCCATTGTAGAGGGCGACGAACTTGCCAACCTGCTTGAAGGTCACTGAGCCTTCCCACGCACCATTTTCATAAAGGGCGCCGACCGCGTCCGTGAACTTCGGCGCATAGGTGATCGCCTGGTTGGCCGAAAGATTCCTGGCGCTGTTCAGCGATCCGTTGGCGAACACCGTCACGCCGAACGGAAAGGCATAGGCCGCCTCGCCCTCGACGCCGGTATAGCGAGCCTTGCCGGCGTTGACATAGAATTTCCCGGTTGGGTCGGCCTGTTCCAGGTTCGAGATATCGACGCGATACACATCGGCGTCCGCCGTCAGGCGACCGCGCGAATAGACCGTGCCCCCCTGATAGTTGACGCTCTCCTGTGGAGCAAGCTGGTTGAGCGCGGGATCGTTAACCTGAAGGTAGGACAGGGCCGGGATCAGGAAACCCGTGGCATATTGGCCGAACACCGACCAATCGGGTGTGATGCGATAGTTGCCCGTGAGAAAATATAACGGCTTGTCATAGATGTTGGAGCCGCTGACCGGGCCACGCGTGAAACTGCTGACGCCGCTGTTCTCAATCGCCGCCACGATGTTGCGCTTCAAATTTACGTATTTGAAACCGGGGGTCAGGATCAAACCCTTGAACGGTCGGATTTCGAAATCGGCGAACAACTGGTACTGGGTCCAGCTCGACAGTTCCAACGTCTTGATGTTCGACACCGTCGGGCTGGTATAACGATTGTCCGGCGCGCCAGTGGTCAGATCAAAAAGGATATTGTGGCGGTCGGTGTCGCTGCCCTCGACCAGGATGCCGGTTTTCAGGGTAGCCAGATTCCATTCCTTGTTGACGCGCAGGATATTGCCGTACACGCGATAGCGGTTCAATTTGTTGAAACCGCCAATGTCGGCTTGGTTCAGAGATTTTTGCTTCGGGTGCGACGTGTTGGAGCCGCCAACCAGGCCGGTGACATCATCGACGGAGAGGGTCTTGTTGCTGTAAAAATAGGTGTATACCTGATCTTCAGCCGTGATGCCGCCGCCGAAATCATAACGCAGATCAAAATATTCAAAGTCTGTTTGCTTCTTCTGCAGGTTGAAGCCTTTGTAAAATTCGCTCTTTGAATCGCCATTCAAGGCAAAATTCTTTCCGTAGAGAAGCCTCTGCTGATAGGTCTGGCCGGGACCTGAGTCCGATTGGAAAAAGCGGGTGTAGTTGTGGGCGCCAAATATCGTCACTGAACCATGCGCACCCAGCCGCGTGACAATCTTGATCAGTTGATTTTGCGCCACGCCCCCGGATTGCGACAGCTCGCCGTCGCTCGTCCGCTCGTCGAAGCTCAGCAGGACCTTGGTTCCGCCGAGCGCGTTGATCGCTCCGGTCTGCAGGGTGGTGACCGCCGCCCAGGTGGCGAAGCCGCCATAGGTGACCTTCTGAGAGGCGCCGAACCGTTCATTCACGGTCGGTGAAAAGAAGTGGATAGCTCCGCCATAGTTCGCCTGACCCAGGTCGCCCGCCGCGCCGGGACCACGATCGACCACCGCCGCCCCAATGGTCGAGGACGGAAAGAACGAGGCCGGATGGTGGGTCGGGTCATTGGTGTCGCCATAAAAGATGCCGTCATAGGTGACGTTGTACTGGCCGTCGGTGAAGCCGCGCAGATTGATCTTGTTGTATTCTCCGACGCCGCCTCCGTTCGAGCTTATCCCCGACAGGCTGGGCGCGATCAGAACGACGGTGGTGTAGTCGCCCGCTTCCGGCGTGAACTTTTCAATAAACCGGTGGCTGATGATCGATTCCGGCTGCGTCTGGGTAAGCGCCGCCTTGACTGGCGCCGCGGCGGCGCCGGTGTTGCGCTCGGCCGTGACGATCAGCGCGTCAACATTGGTCCCTTCGCTGCCGTCGCCGGCGACCGCGCCGCTGTCCGACACGGCGGCCATGGTTTGACCGGACGTCGGGGCCAGAAGGCAGACACTGGCCGCCAGAATCGCGCGCATTGCTGTCGGCACGACCTTGCGGCCGTGTTGTTTGAAAGCTCTCATAATCCCCTCGTGAGTTTGAACGCCTGGCCGCCTTGCGCGTTGTACAGGTTGCCGCCTGTCTGTGAGGCTGACAGGCGACAGTTTCGAGAAGGCGCGGTAACGGTTCTATGAAATCCGGCGCGGAGCGGCGCGGCGATGACGGACAGGCAGGGCCTCGGCATTCGTGTATCGTGATCCGATGGACTTCCAGTCCGACACCAACCCAAGGGGACGCGCCCATGTCCAACTTCGACGACGAACTGATCGCGTTGATCGCCGCCGAGACCCTGATCGATCAATCCAAGCTGTCGCGCGACGCGACTCTGGCCGACATTGGCCTGGACTCGGTGGGCGTGCTCAGCATCGTGTTCGCCGTTGAGGAGAAGTACGGCGTGGAGATCCCTGACGACGCCTATGCCGACGTCGCCAATATCGGCCAGTTTCTCGACACCACGTCGCGGGTGATCGCCAAGACGCGCGCGGCCTAGGCCGGCATGCCAATGCCGCAAGGACTGACCGGTGGCGGACGGCGTGTGGTGCTCACCGGCATGGGCGCGGTCTCGGCGCTTGGCCTGACGCGCGAGGCCAATTGGGCCGCCGCCCGCGCGGGCAAAGGCGGCATCGCGGCCCATGTGTTCGATCCCGGGCCAACCGGGCCGGACCGGCAAACCTTTCTGGCGGCCTTGGCGGGCGACGACATCCTGATCGCGGCCGAGGCGGCGATCGGGCGGCCGGTCGGTGGGACGCTGGATCTGTTCAGTCTGTTTGCGCTGGTGGTCGCCAAAGAGGCCTTGGACCAGGCGGGACTGATCGGCGCGGCGGCGCTCGCCCGGCGAACCGCCGTGGTCTTCG
>JAYUBD010000327.1:0-5829 GCA_043740995.1 Caulobacteraceae bacterium
TCGAGAACCGCGAGGTCGTCGCAGGCGTGGCCTATTTCATCCGCGACCCCGAGGGCAACGCCATCGAGCTCTACACCGCCCCGAAGCCGTAGAGCGGCCGGCGGCCTGAGGGGTGAGGAACGCGGGCGGGTCCCTGTCCGGGGAGGTTGGCTATGATTGCGGAACAAAATAAAAATATCTAGAAGATGGGCCTCATAACAATTGAGTCGACCCTTGCTGATCGTGCGGACGACCATGGTTCTGGCTCCGGTAGGCAGCCGATGGACGAGCCCTTTCCTGACCTCTCCGATCTTGTCGGTCTCCTTCAGCTCGCGTCATTCAGCCAGCTTCAGCTTGAGAGCCTCGCGAAGGCAAACACCGCTCTAACCGAGCAGCTCAAGAGCCTTGACCCGTTGCGGACGGCAGCGACGTTTGGCGCGCTCCTGACCCGGCCTGAGCTGATGACGAATGGGACGAGGTTGGAGGTGCTTGCGCACCTCGCTTTGGCCAACGGGAAAACGACACGGAAGCCGAACTCTAAGTTCATAGCGAAGAGTTTCACTGCGATTGGCAAAGGCGTGTGTGGGCAGGTCGAGGACCCAGCGGAAGACGCTTTCGTCAGTCTCATCCGCACACCTCGCGGGCCGTTTCGCATTATCGAGGGTATTTGGGACTCGGCGGGCTTCTACCTTCAGCGCGTCATGGACGCCGTCGAAGGCATGCCCACCGGCGGCGGTTACGACGACCTCCGAAACCGCGTGTATGCGCTGCTGAGGCTCTCCGATTTGGCATGTGACCGAGCCGGACTGGTCCGTTATCAGGCTGGCGCGGTCATGCCTGCAAAGCGCCTCCCGGCCGAGGTCATTGATGATCTCGAAACATTGCGGGCTGCGGTCCGATTCACCGAAGAGGAACTCGGCGCGGCTGGCATCGAAATCGATGACCTTGCCGCATTCATATTTGATCCCGAGCACCGGCAATCGCTTCTCGCGGCGACCATCGGACACACGGAGCTAGAACGCTTTCCGGTCGCCCATCGCGATGGTGAGTTCTTTCTGGTGCTTCCAACGGCGGTTAGCCTCGCCATTCGTCGCTATCTGATTGAGGAAATGGACGCGCTCGGCATGCGCCCGGCGTTTCTGGCTGGCCTAGCACATGAGTACGCTGAGCTGTTTCGGAGCACGCCGATCCTGGGGGGCGCGGCCAGAGCGGAGATTGAATTTCAGCGGAGGGAGGCTGGCTATTTTGCGGGGGTTACGACGCAAATAGACCGCGGGCGGTATCTCAATCTCATCTTCATGACCGACAGCCTGGATGGATTTGAATCCGACAGCTTCCTCGGGGCCAATCCAGACCCTCTGTCGGCTTCGGAAACACTCGACCTATACATTGATCACGCGGCGCAGAACGCGGGCGCGGACCCCGAGTTTCTCGAGGGGGTGACTCTGATCGTGGGGTGCGGCTACGGCCGCGCCGTGACGCAGGCGCTGAATAATGTAGAGCGCCCAAACTGGCGGATCGAAATGGTGGGCGCGCCAGACCTCTGCACGTTGAGCTGGCTCCAAGACTTCAAGCCGCTTTCCCTGTGGCGCATTTTGGATGCTCGCGACGAGCTGGAGCGACACGGCGTGCATCTGCACAACGTCAACGGGCTCCTCAATCTGGTCGCCTGGGCGAGGACGCTTAGGGGCCATTTGGTGCCCCACTCCGACCTTCCCGATGATTTCGCGGACGCCAGCGGCAATGCCTTCATCATGATCAACCAGAACGGCGTTCTGGAGATGCGGGAAGAGGTGATGAGGATCTGGGATCCTCACATGGAGCGTGCGCCGGATGGTGATTGGGTCCGTGTCAAACGCGAAGGGATTTCTCTCTTTGAAGAGGATGCGACCAAGCCGTTATTCGCTCGTGAGGATCGACCAGTCGGTGTCTACGTCACGCCTCAGCGCACATGGTGGAGCGAAACTGAAACTCCAAAGGATGTCGAAGGACAGATCGCCTATCAGCGTTGGAAAGCTTCAAGCGTCTGGCTTGCCCGTGCTGCGCCGGTCCTAGAGCGCAGGATAGAAGGCCTCCCTGATGGGCCGATCTTGTGGCGGACGATCTATGCGGGCGACCTGTCGCAAGTTGATCAGTCGAACCCGCCCATTGGATATGAGGCGGCCAAGAACGAACGCCACACGTCCGTAGATCAAGAGGCCCGACTAGTGATGGTGAATGTCACCGCCGCATTCGAGCCCGCGCACGTGAACGTCGACAACATCGCGGAGCGAGCGCTCGTGGCGGCGCTGGTCGAAGGCGTGGCGCAGCTCGGCGGCGGCACGCTCTCACCGGCCAGCGTTGAGGAGATCGTCGACGAGATCGTTGCCGGGCCAATGGCGCGTCAGCTCCATGCGTTCACGAACCCCTCCCTGCGAGATCATGTCCAGGCGTCGCTTCCGCGAAAGCCGGTCATTATCGACCAGATCGACGATGCCACATCCCGCCTCGGCCTCGGCTGGAAGGTGCGGGAGCGCGAAGCCGGAAACTGGATCAACGGCAAGCCAGACACGACCGCATTCTTGAACCAGCTGGTGGCCGCGCTTGAGGACGAACTGGCAGAGCAGTTGCGTCAACTGGACCGCCGGCAGTTCTTGGAGATGGTGCTGCGAAATCACGAAGCAGCGGCGATCGATCGCGATCATTGGCGCAGGACGACGGGTGCCGTCGTCGCGCTCCACGACGATACGGCGGCGGCGCGAGAGACTATCGCTCGCTATGAATTCAAATTGACCGCCGTCTTCCAGATGAGCCGTCTGCTAGCCGAATTCGCGCTCTGTGAATGTCCGCTGGAAGGCGGCCGAAGGGCCGGCGCATTGGACTTAAGTCGGCTCATGACGACGGCCTCGGACATTTTCCACATGGGCGGCTTTTCTGACGCCATTCGTTGGGATGTGATGGAACCACGCATTCGCGTCACCGCGCTCGGCGATGTGCATGCCAATTGGGACTTCGTTGACAGCATTGTTGAACCGTTTTCGCTTGTTGCCGCGGAGGGCCGGCTTGACGACGCGATCAAGGACTACCCGAAGAATTTGGAAGAGCGCGAGGCCGCTCCATTGCTGCATAGCTCCTTCGAGCCGGAGTTTTTGAAGGCGTTCGAGGAAGAGGTTGGCGCTTCTCTCGACGAGGTGCGCACGTTCGTCGAGTTCGCGGAAGACATCGCCGTCCGCGCCAATCAGGCGGTCGTGACCCTCCCCCGAAGCAGCCTGTTCAATGTGAAGACCGACGCTGGCGAGCTATCGGAAGATGTAGCCAAACGACTGGTCGAGAGGCTGACCTTCAGGACGCGCTCGCGGTGGCGCGATACGCCCCCAGGCTATGAGGATCGGGATCGCTTCCCGTGGCGCTTTCGTCGCCGATTGACGATCATTCGCCTACCGCTCCTTCAAATCGACGACGCGGCCGATCCGACGATCCTCTTTGCAGCCGGCATTGTGCGCGACGCCTTTGTCTACATGGTCTCGAACTACCACCATGGCAGCTTCCCAGACTATCAACTCACGCCCCGTATGAAGGCCTGGGCGGGCAAGATTGCAGACAAGCGGGGACGTAAGTTTGCGGAGGACGTGGCGGAGCGACTCAAGGCCCTCGGCTGGGAGACGCAGGTCGACGTCAAAATCACCAAGCTACTCGGGCAAGGGTTTGATCGGGACTATGGGGATGTCGACGTGCTCGCTTGGAACCCAGGCACCGGGCGTGTGCTCATCTGCGAGTGCAAGGATGTCCAATACAGGAAGACGTATGGCGAGATGGCCGAGCAATTGTCCGACTTCCGGGGCGGGCTGAGAGCGAACGGGAAGCCTGATTATCTCCTGCTCCACCTCAATCGGATGGATCTGATTTCGAAGCACCTGCCGACCTTGGCCCAGTACGTGGGGCTTGAGACGTTGTCGTTGGCCGAAAGCCACCTGGTGTTTCGCAATCCCGTTCCGATGGCGTTCGCTTTGGAGCGCCTGAAGGAACGCGTAACGATCTCCCTTTTCGACGCGCTATCGACTATCTGATTGGCGGTCAGAGGGCTCGACTGAAGCCGAACACTGTGTAGGCGCGTTCACCAGATGCGCGGAGGGACCGTGGGGTCCTCAACAAACTGGCGGTACATGAGCTTCGTCAAACCGACACTCGTCCGACGCAACGCTTCCGCCGATAGGAAGAGCGCCTTGCGATAGAGGTCGAGCGCGTCGCGCCCGCTGAGCTTTTCCGGCTTGTAGCGGGACGCAACGAGGGCCGGCATCATCGCCGCCACTTTCAAATACTCGGCATCGTTCGGACCAGGCCGTCGCTTGGCAAGAGTCGCGCAGATGTCGGGGATGCGGTGGTTGAGTTTGATGACCTCGTTCTCTGACGCTCCGGCCGCGACCAACACCCCCTTGCTGATTGTCTCGACCATGACGCACATCGAGTGCGCCAGGGACGCGCTGGAATGGGTGCCTGCGATGAGCTGTCGCGCTGACGCCTCAAGTTCCGAGTAGCCGACCGCGATCATGCGGCCCGCTTCGGTCGACCCGTCGATCCGATTCATGTTGCTGGTGAAGAGATCGACGCCGTCAGCGGCCTGGTAATAGAGCTCCCAGTAGGCCGCCGGGTCCTTCGCATGAATGCGCTCCAGCTCCTCGCGTTTGATCTCCACGAACTCCATAGGATTGAGCCTCATATGGCCGAACACGATGGGCGGTCGCAGCCCATACGCGACGCCGTGGGCCGATACACAAATGAGCCCGAACGGTTGGTCGGCGAAGTTCACCGAAGGGTGGAGTTCGGCATAGGCCGTGTCGAACCAGTGCCTTAAAGCGAGCGAGTCCATCAGGCCACCGCCCGACCTCGTGGCCCACAGATACGCAGCCTTCTGTGGGCGCTGGCGCACCGCAAAGCCCTCAGATGCTAGCTCGTCATCAAGGGCACGAAGTTCGTCGAGTGTCGGTCCGGTCATGGTTCCTACGGAGCTACCACATCGGCGCTTGAGGGGCAGCCGCGTCGCCGCTCTTGTCCCCATACATCGCGATGTATGGCAACGGTCTCAGGCGCAAGGGTGTCGGAGCGTGCGCTGAGCGCCCTGACCAGGGTTCGGGGCAGCTCCGGTTCCGCCGCTGGTAGCGCGGTCCTAAGCGGCGAATCCTTCACCTGGAAGCGGCGCCGCCTGAACCTTCGCCTGACCGGCGGGTTCAGCCTGGGTTCAGGCCGGCGCCGCGCAGGGTGCGGGGTCGGGGACGGTCAGCCGAGGATGACGCCTATGAAAACTTTGCTTTATGCCGCCTGCGCCCTGATCGCGGTCGCCGCGCCGCTTTCCGCCTCCGCCGACCCAGGCGAACGACATGGTGAAGGGCGTGGCGAGCGGCACGACGACCGGCGCGACCGGCACGATGATCGCCGCGATCTGCGCCAGGACCGGCGCGACGCCGGACGCGACGGCCGGATCGGTCCGGGCGAACGACACGAGCTGAAGCGCGATCACCGCGAGATCCGCGCGGACCGCGGAGACCTGCGCTATGACCGCGCGCGGCGCGAGAGCTGGCGCGACCGCGACGAGTGGCGCGAGTTTCGTGGGGCCCGCCAGGGGTATTGGTATGCGCCGGGCTACGGCTATCGGCCGATCGCCCACTACGGCTGGCGCCGTGGCGGCTATGTGCCCGCGAACTACCGCGGCTACTACGTGCAGGACTGGGGCTACTATGGCCTGCGTCCGCCGCCCCCCGGCTATCGCTGGATCTACGCCGACAACAACTTCGTGCTGATGTCCGCCGCCACCGGCATCATCGCCGACATCCTGCTGCACGGCTATTAGGCGGTAGAACCCCTTCCCGGTGACGA
>JAYUBD010000328.1:0-1703 GCA_043740995.1 Caulobacteraceae bacterium
GTCTTGCGACCGATCTCCAGCAGTTCGTCCAGCGCGGCGTCGAACCGGACGTCCTCGCTACGCATATGGCTGATGTATCGACCGCCGCCCCTTGCGGCCGCTCGGGCCAGGGTCAGCACCTCCTCGGGCGACGAGTAGATTCCGGGATCGTACTCGAGCCCGGTCGACAGGCCCAGAGATCCCGCGGCCATGTCATCGTCGATCAGAGCCGCCATGAGGGCGACTTCCTGTGCGGTCGCGAACCGCTTGTAGTTTTTGCCCATGACCTGATCGCGGATATGGCCATGTCCCGTATAGCTGGCGAGATTGACGCTGGCCGGCCGCGCTGCAAAGGCGGCCGCGACCTCCCGGATCGGTCCGGCGCCCAAGCCGTCCTGGCCGACCACGACGGTCGTCACTCCCTGGGCGAGCAACGGCGTCATCGCGCGGTTCGAGAAGTGCCCGCGATCATGGTGGCTGTGGGCGTCGATGAAGCCGGGTGCGAGGACCAAGCCCTTGGCGTTGATCACCTGGTCGGCGGGCATAGCCGCAAGGTCGCCGACCGCCACGATCCGGTCGCCATCAATCCGCACTGAGGCCGCGCGGGCCGCCGCGCCCGACCCGTCCACGACCCGCGCGCCGATAATGAGCGTCGAGGCCAGGGAGGGCGCCACGCCAAGCCCCAGGCCTGCCGCCGCGATGATCGCCGCGATGATCGCCCGAAGCGTGGCGATCCCCCGGCTGCCCTTAGACATCCTGTTCAAGTTCATGGCCGCCCCCATCCCCCACCGTAGCGCCGCAACGTGCGACGCGAACTTGCGAGCCAAAGCCCCCGTCGCCCCGCGCGTCGCCGGACCGCACCGCCGCCTCGGATACGGCCTTCGTTCATGGGTGGCAGATGGGTGCGGTAGACGCTAGCCAAATGACCTCCAGCGCTTGGTAGGATGGCAGGGAGCCGCTGGGTGCTGTCGCTCAAGCACCTGCGCGGGCCTTACAAGAAGAAGGTCGTCGGCTAAGGTGCCTCCAGCGGGAGGCTCGCATGGGGATATTCGATCCAGTCTTCAAAAAGGTCATTCAACGGGCGCCGCTAAGGTTTCGCGAGCGCGCGCCCGTTTGGGGGCTGGCGATAGAGTTAGTCGTGGAGAGCCGGAAGCCCGACAACCCGGACATATTTAGAGCCCTGACGGTTTCGCTGATTGCGCTGCGAGCTGCACATCAGAACCCGGACGGCTGGACGCGGGATGCTATCGACTATGCTACCGGGACCGCCAACCGAGCCTGTCGGTTCCTCTCGCCATCGGACCAAGAACTTGCAGAGGCGACCGTCGCTAGTCTCGTCAGCGAGTTTGGGGATGACCTGATTTCAAACTGACCCACTACCCGAGCTGGCGCACCGCTTCGCGGCGGCCGGGATGACGGGGGGTGGGGTCTGTGGCCCGGGCTCGGTGCCGACGACGGGTTCGCGGGGCGCTGGCGGCGCCGGGATTCTGATGCTCTAGTCGCGGTTCGCTTTGGGGAGCGCTAAGTGACCGACGCCAGTCTGCAGCCTCTCGCCAAGTCCGCGATTGTCAAACCCGCCTTCCGACCGTTCATTCCAGCCAGCGTCATCCTACCGGAGCTGACCGCGCTGCACCTGATCACCGGGGCGATCCTGGGGGTGATCTTCGGGGCGTCGTCGCTCTATCTGGTGCTCAAGGTGGGGCTGACGGTGTCGGCCTCGATCC
>JAYUBD010000329.1:0-1702 GCA_043740995.1 Caulobacteraceae bacterium
GATCTTCGGCCCGATGATCGCGGCGATCCCTGTCCACGGCCTGCAGATCGTGGTTGGCGTGCTGCTGTTGGTGTTTGGCCTCGGCTGGCTTCGTAAAGCAGTTCTGCGGGCTGGCGGCGCCCTTGCCTTGCACGACGAAGCGGCGACCTTCATGAAGGAAACCGAGTTGCTGCGCGGCGACGCCGCCATCGACAGCCGAGCCGCCGACTGGCTGGCGGGGATGACGGCTTTCAAGGCAGTGCTGTTGGAGGGGACCGAAGTGGTGTTCATCGTGCTGGCGATCGGCGCCAGACCGGGATTGCTGGGGCCGGCGGCGTTGGGGGCGGCCGCCGCCTGCGTCATGGTGCTGGCCGTCGGTATCGCCCTGCACCAGCCTCTCTCGAAAATTCCGGAAAACACTTTGAAATTCCTGGTCGGCGGCCTGTTGACTGGGTTTGGCGTGTTCTGGACCAGTGAGGGGCTGGGGGCGGCTTGGCCAGGGGGGGACTGGGCCATTCTGGGACTCGTCGTCTTCTACCTCGCCGCCGGGCTGACCTTGGCCCGCCTGGTGCGAGTGCGCGGCGTGAGGGTAGCGGTATGAGCGTCCTGCGGGCGCTGGGCGCCGAGATTTTCAAGATGTTCGCCGCTGATCTATGGCTGACCGTGACGGCCTTGGCGGCCGTGCTGCTTTGCTTTGGCGGCCTGCAGATGCACCTTCTTGACGCGAAGGCCCTGCCCTATTGCCTGGCGGGCGGCATCCTCCTGGCGCTCGCCATCGGTGTCTATCGTGGCGCGCGAGACTGAACCCGTGACCCACCATTCGGAGAAAACGATGAACGACCGTGTCACGATTTCCATCGAAGGCGGCGTCGCCGATGTTCGCATGGTGCGGATCGATAAGATGAACGCCCTGGACGACGCCATGTTTCAGGCCCTCATCGACACGGGCGAGAGCCTGAAGGTCGAACCGGGCCTACGCGCCGTCGTCCTATCTGGCGAAGGCAGGGCATTCTGCGCGGGGCTGGATATGGGCAATTTTGGTCGGATGGCGTCCGGCGCGCTCGGCGGGGCGGCGGGCGCGGCCACCGGCGATCTTGCCTCCCGCACGCACGGCATCGCAAACCGCGCGCAATACGCCGTGTGGGTCTGGCGGGAAATTCCCGTTCCCGTCATTGCCGCTGTACATGGCGTCGCGTTCGGTGGCGGCTTCCAGCTGGCGCTCGGCGCCGACATGCGTTTCGTCGCCCCGGACACACGTATGGCGGTTTTGGAGATCAAGTGGGGCCTCGTCCCCGATATGGCCGGCACCATGTTGATGCGGCACTTGGCCCGTGAAGATGTCGTCAGGGAACTGACCTATTCCGGAAGAATTTTCTCCGGCGAGGAGGCGCTGGCCATGGGTTTTGCCACTCGGGTCTGCGCTGACCCGAGGAGTGAGGCCCTCGTCCTCGCCCGCGATATCGCCGCCAGAAATCCTGACGCGATCCGCGCTTCCAAACGCCTGCTGAACGCCGCGCCGATGAGCGATCAGCTTGGTGGACTGGTGCAAGAGACGATTGAACAGGTCGCCTTGATCGGCAGCCCCAACCAGGTCGAGGCGGTCAACGCCAACATAGAAAAACGAACACCGGTGTTCACCAATCTTCGGTAACGGAAGGCGCGGCCTGGATCGATCAGCAAGTCGGGGCTTGCAATCCACCGCGGCGCGCGCTGAATTCAGACT
>JAYUBD010000330.1:0-1696 GCA_043740995.1 Caulobacteraceae bacterium
ACCTCCGCTCGCCTGACGAGATCGAGCAAGAACGGCAAATCGCCCAGGCTCAGAAGTACGATACGTTTTTTGGCCGGACCAAGTCGATTGACCCGCCACAACATCGCCGGCTCCCGCCTATCAAGGCTTCAGCGCAGCCATCGGAGACGGTCCGACTTGGGAAAAGAGCGGGACCAACCGCTGGCGGCGTCGGGATCAATCAGCATACGGACTGGCTGCGGCTCCCCAATCGGGCCAATTTCAGTTGGCCGCCGCGCCTCAGCCAACGGCAGCGCCCGGAATCGTAAACTGCCCCACCTGCCACGGGCGGTTTCCGCCGCTGCTGCCGTTTCCCTTGCCGTTTCTTCCGGGCGGCCCACTCTTTCGGGATACGCCCTCGACGCCCTCGGGGGACGGTTCACCGAAGCGACGCTTTCCCCAGTGCGACGTTCAATATGAGAACGACAGTGAGAGGTGCGGCGGACTTCCGGCGCCCGATGCACGCGGCAGGTGTTGGCCAAGCGCCTCTGAGCGTCGGGCATATTGCCTAAGCCACGACGGTGAGGTTGGTTGGCCGAAGCTACAAACACATTAGGCGGCATGACCCATGAGCGTCATAGGCGAACTTATTCTGGATTTGGCGCCGACAAACGACAAGGTCATCGCACAACTCTTTGCGCCTGAAGAAATCATTCCGAATGAGTTATGGACTTGCCGATTTGAAATCGGCGAGCCCATAGGAATTTCCGGAGATATGAAAGGTTCGACCAGCCTTCAGTCCATTGCTCTTGCCCTGCAGTGCCTGTCCGCGGCCTTGTATGGATCTGCCGAATATAAGGCCGGAAATCTGGGGATATTGGGGGAATTTGGGGGTTACCTAACGATACCGGCTCCCCGCGTCGTTCTGGACATCGCACCCTTCCCGTTCTGAGGCGAAGACGTCCGCAACAGATCGGATGGGTGCTTGACCAATCGGCGCTCTGCCGACGCGGCGGCGCACACCCAAACCGCTCAATTCAGCAGGCGTGAATCGCCTCGGTCCCCGCTTTCGCGCCGATAAGCGTGTTAGGGAGCCTTCCAATCCCCGCTCTTGCCGCCGGTCTTGGAGACCAGGCGCACCGTGGCGATGACCATGTCCTTCTGGGCGGCCTTGAGCATGTCGTAGAGCGTCAGGCAGGCCACCGAGACGGCGGTCAGGGCTTCCATCTCCACCCCGGTCGGGCCGGTGGTCGCCACCCGCGCGGTCACCGCCAGCCCGCCCTCGCCCGGCTCGACCCGCACCTCGACCTTGGCGAGCGCCAGCGGGTGGCACATGGGAATCAGCTCGGCGGTCCGCTTGGCCGCCATCACCCCGGCGATCTCGGCCACGGCGCGCACGTCACCCTTGCGGCCGTCGCCCGAAATGGCCAGGGCCAGGGTCGCCGGGCTCATCCGCACGAACCCCTCGGCCACCGCCTCGCGGGCCGTGGATGCTTTGCCGGAGACGTCGACCATGCGCGCGCGGCCGGTCTCGTCGATGTGGGTGAGCTTGCTCAACGCGCCGGCCCCCTCAGGTCTCAAGCAACCGCGGCATCAGCTCGACCATGTTGCAGGGGCCATGGCGACTGTCGAGCTGGGGGGCGATCACCTTGTCCCAGCCGTCCTTCACCGCCCCGTTGGACCCCGGCAGGCAGAACACGAACACCCCGCCGACGATCCCGGCGGTGGCCCGGCTCTG
>JAYUBD010000331.1:0-1693 GCA_043740995.1 Caulobacteraceae bacterium
AGCGCTCTCGGCACGGCCTGCAGGATGTCGTTGGCGACGAACACCTTATAGCCCCTCGCGGCCAGATGGTCGGTCAGCGCGGCGACCGTGGGATAGCCCCGCTCGCCGTTGAAATCGCGCATGTCGTCGATCAGGATGATGTGCGGCACGGTCGCCGCCACCGCGCCCGCCAGTTCGCGATAAATCGGCACGTCGCCTTTGCCGGCGGTGTCGCCGCCACTGTAATGGGCGTCCAGCCAGAACACGGTCGGCGTCGTCAGGGTGGCGGTGATGGCCGGCAACAGCGCGCCGCTGTCGCCGACATGGATCTCGACGGTGTTGAAGCCCCGGTTCTCCGCCGCGACGAGACGCGCCAGATCGGCGGACAGCTCGATGCTGACCAGGCGTTGATAGCGGTCGCGCAGGGCGCGCACCGTGTCGCCGCGATAGGTTCCGGTCTCCACCAGGGTGGTGGCGCCGATCAGGTCCGACCAGTGCAGGATGGCGGCGAGCTTGACGCTGTGCGGCGACGGCGCCGGGCGACCGAGCCGCCACCAGGCGCGCAGGCCGCGATCGGCCCGGATCGGGGCCAGATAGCGATTATAGAGCGGGCTTTCCCGCACGCCGAGCCGATCCGCGATCCGCCGCGCCAGGGACATTCAAACCGCTCCGTGATGATCGGCGCGCCCGAGGCGCGCGCGCGTCACCTTGCATGGGGCGCCTGGCGCGGCAAGCGGGCGGGGCGCGACGGCGTCGGTGGGCCGGGCGCCGCCGCGCGCGTTGTGCGAATGGGCGCGGAACGGTCGGACAAACAAGGTGACCACCGGCGGCGGTTCCGGCCGGTGGCCCGCTTTCTCTTTTCCCGCGAGGCCCTGATGCCCCTTTCCGTACGCGACGTGATCCTGCGATCCGGTCGCCTGCATGGCTGTTGGTCGTCGGGCGAGACCCCCACCGCCGACGAGGCGGCGGATGCTTTGACGGCTTTCAACGGCCTGAAGCGCGCGCTGTTCGGCACGGTGATTGGCCCCCGGTTGGGCGCGCAAGTTTTGACCGGGATCAGCGGTCAGGCCGAGACCGGCGGCGAGTATCAGATTCCCCCCGTCGCCTTCACGCTCGCCGCGCCCGCCGCGCCGCGCGCCGGCGCGCGGTTCGGGGTGGTCGATGCCAACCGGTCATTCGGGGCGGCGCCCTGCACCATCGTGCGCGGCGGGCGGCTGATCGCCGGCGCGGCGGCGGACCATGTGCTGGCGACGGCGGGGGCGAATGCGCGGTTCTGGTTCCGGGGCGATGCCGGCGACTGGGTGTTGGAAGCGGACTGGCCGTCGCTGGACAGCGCCATCGAGTTTCCCGATCCGCTGATCGCCTGGCTGCCCGCCATGCTGGCCCTGGCCCTGGCCGCTGAATATGGCGCCGAGCTGCGGCCCGATGTGGTCGCCGCGGCGCAGGGGGGACGGGCGGCGTTCGCCAGAGCCTATGGGCGGCGTGGGCGCAACATGCTTGATCCGCCGCTCGGGGTTTACTAGCTTTGCCAGCAATGCGGTATGGCTATGCTTGGCGGTAACTGTAGGCAAGTGTGATTAAGGCGCCGAATGTCGGATATTTTACTGGACATATCCGGGAAAATGGCGCTCGCATGTTTTGATTGGGTCTCGGAATTGCGACCCGTCAAAAAGGTCTTTTGTTGTGAAACGCGTATCAATTTTGGCAGCCGCGT
>JAYUBD010000332.1:0-1693 GCA_043740995.1 Caulobacteraceae bacterium
GGTTCGGGCTCCTTTCTGACGAAGCGTTCCGGGTTTCTGTTGAAGGCGCCATCGAGGATGTTCTGGCGAGCGGCGTGGATTGCGTCGGCCTGACCGTAATGCACCTGATCGGGCGTCATCAGGCCGATGCCGGCATGATGATGCTCCTGATTATACCAATCGAAGAAGTTGCGGCAGAACGCCTTGGCATCCTGAATGCAGCCGAAGCGCTGTGGGAATTGCGGCTGGTACTTCATCGTTTTGAAGTGGCTTTCCGAGAACGGATTGTCATTTGAGGTGTGTGGCCGACTGTGGGATTTGGTGACGCCGAGATCGGCGAGCAGGAGCGCCGTGGCCTTGGCTCGCATGGGACCACCACGGTCGGCATGCAGGGTCAACTGGCCGGGCGGCGCGGGATGTTTGGCGGTGGCATCATTGAACAGTGCCGTGAACACGGTGGCGCTTTCTCTGTCGGCGACGCACCAGCCGACGATTCTGCGGCTGAAGATATCGATGATGACGTAGAGGTAGAAGTAGGTCCATTTGGCCGGCCCCATCAGCTTCGTGATGTCCCACGACCAGACCTCGTTGGGTGCTCGCGCCAGCAGCTCCGGCTTTTTGTAAATCGGATGGCGCAGGTGATCGCGGCGATCGCGGACTTCTTGGCTTGCGGCCAGGATGCGGTACATGGTGCGGATCGAGCAGTGGTAGGCGCCCTCGTCGAGCAGGCTGGCGTAGACTTCGGCGGGTGCCTGATCGGCAAAGCGCGGCGCGCGCAGAAGGTCGAGCATAGTTTGTCGTTCCACGATGGTCAGCGCACGCTGTGGGCTCGGTCTGGGACAACGCACGGCCAACGGCCGGGCCAGACGGGCGCGTTGGCGGTAGACGCTGGCGCGCGACACGTTCAGAGCCGCGCAGGCACTGGCGGTCAGACCGGGTGTCGGCGCCAGGGCAACAACTGCATCCATCATGACTCGTCGTCGCTGTCTGGCGTCGCCAGCGGGATACCCAACAGTGCCGCAATTTTTTTTTGGACTTCGATGATCGCTTCGGCGTGCTCCAATCTCCGCCCGAGCCGTGCATTCTCCCGCCTGGCCCGCGCCAGTTCCGCCGCCAAAGGATTCAACACCGCGCGCTTGGGTCCCCGCTTAGCGGGCGTCAGCGCACCGAGGGCTCCACTGTCGCGCAGTCGCCGCCAGTCCGTCAGGATCGATGAGTACAAGCCTTCTCGGCGCAGGATTGCTCCGATCCCACCAACGTCGGCGGCGGCGTCAGTCTCTGCCAGAACACGCAGCTTCGTCTGCACTGTAAAAGTCCGACGCCGCGGCCGATCCGACAATTCGGGCGCCGCCGTCGCCGGGGCCGGCACTGCGGTCGGCCTCCGGCCTCCCTCCGCACCAGCCCCGGCGGCACCGTCCGTTTTAACTTCTTTGTTTTGCATGACCACGTGATGGTTGTCCTACGCCCATGTGAGGCTAAACTTTCGGGACTCCGATGTCTCACCATCATTGGCACGGAGGGGTCACGTCAACCGCCTTGTCGCCAGCCCGATGGGCTCGTGCCGCTGAGGACAGCACTCGCGAGCTACCAGCGTCGCTGTTGAACCGGCCTCAGCTGACAAGACGTGGCGGCGGGAAGGTGAAAATCACTTTCCCGCCGTCGTCAGTGTCAGATTCCAGAAACCGAATCGAGCCATGAAGTCTCGTCAAGCAGC
>JAYUBD010000333.1:0-1692 GCA_043740995.1 Caulobacteraceae bacterium
GCCATGGTCTCGCTCGGCGTCGTTGCCTTGACGGCCTGCGGCGGCGGCCTGGGTCATCGACCGGCGGGCGCGACGCCAACCTCGGCGATCGGCGTCAACAGCTATCTGTGGCGCGCCACGCTGCAAACCCTCGCCTTCATGCCCTTGGCCTCGGCGGATCCGTATGGCGGCGTCGTGGTCACCGACTGGTACAGCAATCCGGAAAAGCCGGACGAGCGCTTCAAGGCGACCGTCTATATTCTCGACGCGCGCCTGCGCGCCGATGGCTTGAACGTGACGGTGTTCAAAGAGGTCAGCAATGGCGACCGCGGCTGGGTCACCGCGCCGGTTTCGGACCAGACCGCCACCGATATCGAAAACGCCATCCTCACCAAGGCGCGGCAGCTGCGGCTGTCCAATCTGAGAGGCTAACAACAGGCTGGCGCCAGAGGTCGACCAGTACGACAGGCGCGTTCGAGGAGTCGAGACCATCCATGGCCCGCTATAATCCCAAGGAGGTCGAGCCCCGGTGGCGCGCGGCCTGGGCCCAGATCGATGCGTTTCGCGCTGAGACGGTTTCCGAAAAGCCGAAATATTTCGTCATGGAGATGTTTCCCTATCCTTCCGGGAGCCTCCATGTCGGCCACATGCGTAACTATGCCATAGGCGATGTCGTCGCCCGGTATAAGCGCGCGCGCGGGTTCAACGTCCTTCACCCGATGGGCTGGGATGCTTTCGGGTTGCCGGCGGAAAACGCCGCGGCCGAGCGGGGGATTGATCCGTCGGCCTGGACTTTGGACAATATCGCCAAGATGCGCGAAGGCCTGCAAGCCCTGGGTCTGTCGATCGACTGGTCGCGCGAATTCGCGACCTGCGATCCGGCCTATTATGGCAAGCAACAGGCTTGGTTTCTGAAGCTGTGGGAGCGCGGACTGGTCTATCAGAAAGAGGGCTTGGTCAATTGGGACCCCGTCGACATGACCGTCCTGGCCAACGAACAGGTGATTGACGGTCGCGGCTGGCGGTCGGATGCGGTGGTCGAGCGCCGCAAGCTTAAGCAATGGTTCTTGCGCATAACCCAATATGCCGACGAGCTGCTTGAGGGCCTGAAGACCCTGGATCGCTGGCCGGACAAGGTACGATTGATGCAGGAAAACTGGATCGGCAAGTCCCGCGGCCTTCGCCTGTCATTCGCCTTCGCCGGCCCCGCCCCCGCCCCCGCCGGTTTTGAGGACGGATTGGCGGTGTACACCACGCGACCCGACACCCTATTCGGGGCAAGTTTTCTGGCGGTGGCCCCGGATCATCCCCTGACCGAACGGCTCGCGGCCAATGATCTTGCGGTCGCCGCCTTCGTCGCCCTCTGCCGGCAGGGCGGGACGTCGGAAGCGCAGATCGAGTCCGCCGAGAAACTGGGGCTGGACACCGGCTTAAGTGTCGCTCATCCCTTTGATAATACGAAGGTATTGCCGGTTTGGATCGGAAATTTCGTGCTGATGGACTATGGAACAGGCGCGATCTTCGGGTGTCCGGCGCATGACCAGCGCGATCTGGACTTCGCGCGAAAATACGCGCTGCCGGTGATGCCGGTGGTATTGCCGCCGAATGAGGACCCGGCGTCGTTTCACGTGAAACAGATCGCCTATGTCGGTCCCGGGCGCATCTTCAATTCCCAATTCCTGGATGGCCTGGAGATTGAAGCGGCGAAGGCCG
>JAYUBD010000334.1:0-5790 GCA_043740995.1 Caulobacteraceae bacterium
CGCGCCGGCGAACGACGCGAACTGTTCGTTCAACATGCCGGGAAAGGCGAGATTGGCCTCGGAACCCTTCATGTTCACCTGCATCAAGGTCTCTTCCACGGCGGAGAGGCGAGCTTGTAGCGCGCGGACGCGGGCTTCGGCGGCGGGTCCCGCTGTCTTCACTGCCGTCAGTTCGGTTCGCGCCGCGCGGATGGCGTTCACCGCTTTGTGCAGGGCGTCGACGTCCCGGCTGACCGCAATGGCCAGATGGGTCTTCCGCGCGATGGCGGCCTCGCTGACGGGGACCCTGGGATCGGCCACAACCGACAGTACCGCAGTGCGGACCACGCCCTGAGCGGTCAGTTTGATCTGATAGAGGCCCGGTGGGACCAGCGGGCCGCGTGGGGCCTGGTCGGTATAGACCGCGCCTGGAATCTGGACGGGATCGTTCATCCGCAGGTCCCAGACCATCCGGTTCATCCCGGCGCGCGCCGGGATTAGGTCGCTGGAAATGATCTGGTCGGGCCATTCCTGAGGCTGCACCTCTTTGGCCGTGCGCGTGCTCGAGAGATGGCGGATCACGCCACCGGCGGCGTCCGCTATGTCGACCGTGATCTCATCCTTCGGAGCCGTCGCGAGAACATAGTCGATCATGGCCCCGGCCGGCGGGTTCTGGCCCACCGGACCTCGCCTATCCACCTGCTCGGGATAGTAGAGCCGGACCGCCGACGCGGGGGCGTAGAGCACCACGGCGTCCGGTGTGGCCGCCGCCTGACGCAGGGGCGTCACATTATCGAGAATCCAGAAGGCGCGGCCGTGCGTCGCCGCGATCAGGTCGGCGCCCTTGACCGCCAGATCGTGAACCGGGACCGCGGGCAGGTTGAGTTGAAGGGGCCGCCAGGCAGCGCCGTCGTCGAAGGAGACGAACACCCCCAGCTCGGTCGCCGCATAGAGCAGGCCGCGCCGGACCGGGTCTTCGCGCACCGCATGGACCACGGCGCCTTGTGGCAGGCCATCCACAATGGCCGCCCAGCCCTTGCCGCCGTTCGTCGTCTTCCAGGCATAGGGGGCGATATCGTCGAGCTTGTGCCGATCGACGGCGATATAGGCTGTTTGGGCGTCGTAGTGCGAAGGCTCGATGGCGTCGATGCTGCTCCAGTCGGGCAGACCCGCCGGGGTCACCGCTTTCCAATGAGCCCCGTCATCGAGGGTGACATGCACCAGACCGTCATCCGTGCCCGCCCACAGCGCACCCTTTTTCAGCGGCGACTCCGCCAGGGCGAAGACGGTGTCATAATATTCGACGCTGGTGATGTCCCGGGTCAGGGGCCCGCCCGAGGCGGTCTGTTTGGTCTTGTCATTGCGGGTGAGATCGCCGCTGATCTTCCGCCAACTCATGCCGTGATCGGTGGATTTCCACACCGCCTGCGAGGCGGCATAAAGCGCATCCGGATCGTGCGGAGACAGCATCAGGGGTGATGTCCAGTTGAACCGGTTTTCGAGTTCGCCGGCGGGATGGCCGGAATTATCCACCGGGTCGGGACTGATATTCTGGGCCTGCTGGGCCTTGCGGTCGAAGCGCACGAACTGGTTTTCAGCGTCACTGTAGATGATGTCGGGATTGCGGGGATCGGGGACCACGAAGCCGGATTCGCCGCCTCCGGCCGGGAACCAATCCCTGGGGCCGATCGCGCCGGCATCGGCGAAGCTGGCCACCGCCAGATTGGAATTGTCCTGCTGGGCGCCATACACATGGTAGGGAAACCGTTCGTCGGTCGCCACATGATAGAGCGCGGCGGTCGGCTGGTTGTTCTGGGTCGACCAGGTCTCGCCGCCATCCAGCGAGATGCTGGCGCCGCCGTCATTGGCATTGATCAGCGCCCGCGGATTGGCAGGGTCGATCCACAAGGCGTGGTGATCGCCATGCGTCGCGGCGACCAGATTGAAGGTTTTCCCGCCGTCGGTGGAGCGCAGCAACCCGGTATTGAGGGCGTAGACGGTGTCCACGGCCTTGGGGTCCGCATAAATTCGCGAGAAATACCAGGCCCGTTGGCGGATGCGGCCATCGTCGCTGACCCGCCGCCAATTGGCCCCCGCATCGTCGGATCGATACAGGCCGCCGTCCTTGGCCTCGATCATGGCGTAAATTCGTAGCGGGTCGGCCCCGGACACCGCCACGTCAATGCGGCCCAACGGGCCGGTGGGAAGTCCATGACCCTTGAGTTCGGTCCAGGTGACCCCACCGTCGGCGGAGCGATAGAGTCCACTGCCGGGGCCGCCGCTGGAGAAGTTCCAGGGCTGACGCCGGACCTGCCAGAGCGCCGCATAGACGATGCGCGCGTCGTGGGGATCAAAGACGACATCGATCGCGCCGGTCTGATCGTCCTTGTAGAGGACGCGGGTCCAGGTCTTGCCGGCGTCGGTGGTGCGAAACACCCCGCGTTCGCTATTGGGTCCAAAGGCGTGGCCGATCGCCGCCACCAGGGCGATATCCGGGTTTGTCGGATCGACGATCACCGCGCCGATCTGCCGGCTGTCCTTCAACCCGACAAACGTCCAGGTCTTTCCGGCGTCGGCGGATCTGAACACGCCGCCGCCCCAGGTGATGTCGCCGCGAAGGGCGTTCTCACCGGTCCCCACATAGAGGATGGCGGGATTGCTCGGCGCCACGGCGATGGCCCCGATGGAGGCGACCGGCTGGCTGTCAAAGATTGGCCGCCAGGTCGCGCCCGCGTCCACTGTCTTCCACACGCCGCCGGAGGCGGCTCCGAAATAGAAGGTGTTCGGTGTGCCCGGAACCCCGGCCACCGCATCGGCCCGACCGCCGCGAAACGGTCCAATCGACCGCCACTGCATGGCGCTGAAGGCTGAATCCGCGATGCTGGGGCCGGCCAGGTCGGTCGGCGCCGCGGCGAGGGCAGAGGCGGAGGCGAGAACGACAACGACGATGACGAACGGTTTGACGATCACGGGGCAGGCTCCATTAAGCGACCATCCGAGTCTAAGCCGGATCGCATGATCTGTCTCGATCGCCTATCGGGCCAGGAACCGACGGTTGGCCGCCGGGCGCGAACAAGATTAAGAACGCCGGATGTCGACGATGCCGATCCCCCCCGCGCCGCGCCCTGTGGCGCCCCTGACCGTTTGCGTCGCCATCATCACGGTCATCGCGACCGGCTTCGCCCTGTGGGCCCTGCGGGAAATTCTTACGCCCTTCATCCTGGCGGCCTTCCTCCTGCTGATGATCGGCGGCCTGGAGACGGCGCTCGTGCGTCGCGTCAAGCTTGTTCCTCAGGTCGCTCTACCGGTCGCGATCGTCGCGGTCGTATTGTTTTTCGCGGGGTCGATCTGGCTGGTGGCGGCCAATGCGGCCAAGATGGCCGGCGACTTGCCGCTCTATGGGGCCAAGCTCGATTCGATCCTCCAGATGGGCGCCCAGCGCCTGGGCGTCTCGGCGGCGCCGACCATCAATGAGCTAATCCATCATCTCAACCCCGCGAAATATCTGGGGGCGTTCGCCGCCGGGGCCGGCCATCTCGTGGAGGCCGCGGTGCTCGTTCTGATCTATCTGGCCTTCATGCTCGCGGCGCGGGCCAATTTCAGCGGCAAGTTGGCGGCCTTGTTTCCGGACGACCGCGCGTCAGAGGCGATGCTGATCTATGATCGCATTCAGCACGGGGTGACCGGCTATGTCTTCATCCAGACCCTGGTCGGCCTGATGATCGCTGCTCTGTCCGCCGGACTGATGGCGATGGCGGGCCTGTCCCATGTGCTGTTCTTCTCGTTTGTGATCTTCGTGGCCAACTATATTCCGGCGATCGGCGTGGCGATCGGCGTTCTGCTGCCGCCGCTGTTCGGACTGATCCAGCTCGACAGCCTCTGGCCGCCGATCCTTCTGCTGATCGCCCTGGAAGTCGTGCATTTCGTGGTCAGCCATGGCATTCAGCCGAGACTGCAGGGCGAGAATCTTAACATCGATCCGATCGTGGTCCTGCTTTCGCTGGCCTTCTGGGGTGTGCTGTTCGGCTTGACCGGGGCCTTCCTGTCGACGCCCCTGACGGTGATCGTCATCGCCATCTGCTCGGAGTTTCCCGCCGTGCGGGGGATCGCCGTGCTGCTGTCGGCGGACGGCAAGCCCTATGTGCGGTGAATGGCGCTGCTTCCCGTCGCGCGGCCCCGCTGTTAGAAAACACCCTTGATTTGACGGAGCAGGACCATGGCCGCCGACGACACCTATGATCTGCCCGCCGGCGCACTGATGGCCGGTAAGCGCGGAGTCGTGATGGGGGTTGCGAACCGTAACTCCATCGCCTGGGGAATCGCGGCGCAACTCGCCGCCCAGGGCGCGGAACTGGCGTTCGCCTATATGGCGATGAACGAAAAACGGGTCAGGCCGCTGGGCGACAGCATCGGCGTCAAGACCTATGCGACGTTCGACGCCTTCGAGGAGGGCTCGATCGAGGGCGTTTTCAAAACCGTGGAAGCCGCGTTCGGAACCATCGACTTTCTGGTCCACGCCATCGGCTTCGCCGAGAAGAGCCAGATCGGCGGCTCGTTCGTGGACAATGCCGAGCGGGGGGCCTTCCTGCGGGCCATGGACGTCTCGGTCTACAGCTTCATCGACGCCGCGCGCTGCGCATCCAGGCTGATGCCCAAGGGTGGGTCGATGATCACCCTGACCTATCTGGGATCCGAACGCGCCATCCCCAATTACAACACCATGGGCGTCGCCAAGGCGGCCCTGGAGGCGGCGACCCGCTATATCGCCCGCGACCTTGGCCCCAAGGGCGTGAGGGTCAACGCCATTTCGGCGGGCGCCATGCGCACCCTGTCCCTGGCCGGCATCCAGGGCGGACGCGGCATGTTGGGCCAGGGCCGGGCGATGAGCGCCTTGAAGGAGGACACCGCGATGGAGGGCGTCGCCGGCTGCGCCCTGTGGCTGCTGTCCGATCTGGGCCGCTCGACCACCGGCGAAGTGGTGCATGTCGATGCCGGCTTTCACATGATGGGCCTGCCCGCCGACGAGGAAGGCTGAGCACCCGATGACCGACGCCGCCGCGCCGAAACCCAGCGGGTCGCATGATGTGGTCATCGTCGGGGCGGGCATGGCCGGCGCGACCCTCGCCCTGGCGCTGAGCCGGGGCGGCCTCAAATGCGTGCTGATTGATCCCCAGCCCTTCGAGGTCCAGGCGGCGCCAGGATTCGACGGGCGGGCCAGCGCCATCGCCTATTCCACGTTTCGCCAATGGTGCGCCCTGGGCGTGGCCCCGCTGCTGGAGCCGCACGCCCAACGGATCGAACAGATCTTGGTCACCGATGGCCGCGCACCGGGAGCCTCGACCGGCGCGCCGGGCGGCGCCTGGTTGCGCTTCGACGCTGCCGAGATCGCCGATCGCGCCGGGGGCGAGCCTTTGGGCTATATGCTGGAAAACCGCCACATCAGGGCGGCCTTGGCGCGGGCCATGGCCGAGGCGGAGATCGAGGTTCTCGCCCCCGCCCGCGTGGCGCGGGTCGAGGCGACGGGCGCGGCGGCCAAGGTCATGCTGGATGGCGGCGCGGTGCTCAGCGCGCCTCTTGTGGTCGGCGCCGACGGACGTGAGTCGCGGGTTCGTCGGGACGCCGGTATCGGCGTGACCGGTTGGGACTATAAACAGTCGGCGATCGTCGCGACGGTGGGGGTGGCGCGCGACCACCAGGGCGTGGCCTATGAGCACTTCCTGCCGTCCGGTCCGTTCGCCATCCTGCCGCTTACGGGACGAAGGGTCAGTCTGGTCTGGACCGAGAGCCGCGCGCGGGGGACCGCTTTGCGGG
>JAYUBD010000335.1:0-1688 GCA_043740995.1 Caulobacteraceae bacterium
GTCGATCGGCGCGGCGGGCAAAGGCGCTGCGCGCGTGGGGGCCGGGGGCGCCAGGCCGGCGGCCTCGGCCACTCGGCGGGCCAGGGTGCGGAACTCCATGGCTTCAAGGAAATCAGCCAGCACCTGGGGCTCGGGCGGCTCGACGCCCAGCGTTTCGAGCGCGGCGGGCAAGGGCGTGTGGCAATCCAACCTCACCAGTTCGCGCGACAGGCGGATCTGGTCGGCGAAATCAATCAGGGTCTGGCGGCGCTTGTCCTGTTTGACCTCGCCGGCCCGGGCCAGCAGACTGTCAAGATCGCCATACTCATTGATCAGCGCCGAGGCGGTCTTGATCCCGATGCCGGGGGCGCCCGGCACATTGTCCACGGCATCGCCGCACAGGGCCTGGACGTCCACCACCTTGTCCGGCGTCACCCCGAATTTCTCGAACACCTCCGCCGCGCCGATCCGGATATTCTTCATGGTGTCGAGCATGGAGACGCGATCGCCGACCAGTTGCATCAGGTCCTTGTCGGAGGAAACGATCACCACCTCGCCGCCGAGGTCGCGCACGTGGCAGGCATAGGCGGCGATCAGATCGTCCGCCTCATAGCCGGGCAGTTCCAGGCAGGGCACGCCGAACGCCCGCGTCGCCTCGCGCACCAGGGGAAATTGCGGGACAAGATCGGGCGGTGCGGGCGGGCGGTGCGCCTTGTAGGCCGCGTAGAGATCGTTGCGAAAGGTCTTGGCCGAATGGTCGAAGATCACCGCCAGATGGGTCGGCGCGTCGGGCGCGGCCTTCATGTCGACCAGCAATTTCCACAGCATGTTGCAGAACCCCTGGACCGCCCCGACCGGCAGGCCATCCGACTTGCGGGTGAGCGGCGGCAGGGCGTGATAGGCCCGGAAGATGAAGCCGGAGCCATCCACCAGATAGAGCCGCACGGCGGGTCCGTCCTGCGTGGTCGCACGGATCGCGGCGGCGATGTCGAGGGTGTCGGTCATGCCGCGCAGAATAGGGCGGCCAGCGGCGGACGTCACCTGCCCCCGTCGCCGCTGACCGCCCCCCTGCTGTTCCGCCCGCGCGCGCCATGTCATACAGACGCTTCAAGCAGCCTTGAGGGGAGTGGGCGATGTTCCTGGCAATCCTGGCCGCCGGCGCGGTGGCGACCTCGGAAGCGGCTCCCGCGCCCGCCACCAATGTTTCGCCGGTCACCGTGACGCCCGCCCGCAAGACGCCGCCTTCGCCGCCGACCGTGGAAATCGGCGGAACCGACGACTGGACCTACAAATCACCCAGCGCGCACATCCTATCGGTCTGGCCCAAGGGCGCCTTTGAGGCCCGGGTCGATGGCCATGCCCTACTGTCGTGCCTGGTCGATGCCCACGGACTGGCGGAAGACTGCAAGGTGGTTTCCGAAAATCCCGGCGGCAAGGGCTTTGGCGCCACGGCCCTGTTGCTGCGCCCCACCTTCAAGCTGAAGCCGGCCACCGGGCCGGATGGTCCGGTTGAGTCCATGATGACCATCGGCGTCCAGTTCCGCGCCGCCGACAACCAGATCAGCATGACCCTGCACGACCGGGACATGAGCGCCACCGAGACCCGGATGAACGGCACGCCGCCGGAGATGCGGGAGGTGACCATGCTCGACCATCCGGTCTGGGCCCAGGCCGCGAGTTTCGCCGAGCTGGACCGCGCCTATCCGGCC
>JAYUBD010000336.1:0-1687 GCA_043740995.1 Caulobacteraceae bacterium
ATCCAGGACAGCCACCACGATGACGACGCCTGGAACAACGGTGGGGACACCTACGGCGACTTCGAGCAGGAATATCAGCACATCTGGCAAGGCATCCAGAACGGGTTGAGCGACGGTTCCTACACTCGCCGCGAGGCCCAAGGCTTCTACCGCGCCATGCAGCAAATCAGGGCTCGGGCGAACTGGATGGAACGGGCCGGCCGCTACGATCCCGAGGACACGCAAGCCAGGCTTGAACGTTTGCACGAGACAATGCACGCCGCCCATGAGCGAGGTCACGAGCGGCTGGATAGGTACAATAACTCGGATTGGAACTATCGCCGGTAGCTGGTAGCGGGGTCGACGGGCCCGACCTTGCATCCAAGTGGCAGACGTTTCGATCGTGGCGCGCAGTCATGCGCGTTCAGCCGGCGGCTGACCTTCCGCGTCGGCAAGTTCAATTCGCTCGATCTTGATGGGGACGCGCCATCCCGCGCTATCCCCGATGAACCGCCAAAGTCAGGAGCACACTATGAATACCCGCAAGACACTCTCAACCGCAGCTGTTATCGGCGCGCTCGCCCTTCTCGGGGCTGGCCAGGCTTCCGCCCACGCCGCCCTGGTCAAATCGAACCCTGCCTCCAACGCGACCGTGGCGGCGCCTAAGGTCATCAGCTTGACCTTCAACGAAGCGCTGACGCCAGCCTTCTCCGGCTTCGACATGTCGATGCGCGACGGCATGAAGATGAGGGTCAAGACCAAGGTCTCGAAGGACAAGAAGACGATCACCGGGGCGCCGACCGGCAAGCTGATGCCCGGCGCCTACAAGGTCAATTGGCACGCGGCAGCGTCTGACGATGGCCACAAGACCATGGGGACCTTGGCCTTCACGGTGAAGTAGACCAAGTGTTCGACGCCGCAGTCATCGCCCTGAGGTGGGTGCAGATGACGGGAGCGATGATCCTCTTCGGGTCATCGCTCTTCTTCCTCTATGCCCTGCCGCAGACGGGGGGCGGTTCGGCCGCCGCCTTGCGGTGGCCACGGCCGCTGCTGATCGCCAGCGCCGCGTCGGTGTTGGTTGCCTGTCTTCTCGGCTTTCTGGCGCAGACCGTGGTCCTTGCAGGATCGGTGCAAGACGCTTTGCAGCCGGACGCCCTAGGTGCGGCGGCTACCGGCATGAGCTTCGGGAAATCCAGTATTGTGCGGGCTGCGGCGGCCTTGTTCTTCGTCATCGCCTTCGCGTTCATCAAGCCCGGTCGCGGAGCCTGGGGCCTCGCCGCCATCGCCGGTGGCGCGATCTGCGCGAGTTTCGCCTGGATGGGCCACGGCGCGGCGACCCAAGGCGCGATCGGCGTCCTCCACGCCGCCAGCGACATCCTCCACACCCTGGCCGCCGCGGTGTGGGTCGGCGCGCTGGTCGTCTTCCTGATCCTGCTCGTCACCGACGGACGTCAGCCGGCCGACGCTCGCCACACCCTGCATGCCGCGCTGCGTGGCTTCTCCGGCGTTGGGTCCGGGCTTGTGGCGGTGCTGGTCTTGACCGGCCTGATCAACGGCTGGTTCGTCGTGGGCTTGGCCGGCCTGCCAAAGTTGCTCACGACGCCCTACGGCCAGTTGCTAGGCCTCAAGCTCACCTTGTTCCTCGCCATGTTAGGTCTCGCCGCCGCGAACCGTTTCCATCTCACCCCTCGCCTTGGCCGCGAGCTCA
>JAYUBD010000337.1:0-5769 GCA_043740995.1 Caulobacteraceae bacterium
GCTGTGCAAATTCGTCGTGAACTCGGGCCACTGGGCGTCATGAGCTGGACGTCTGCAAATCGGCGCTGTCGAGACGGCGAGGCGGGCGAATTTCGGCGGCTATTCGCCTCTCAGGTGAGACCGTTTGACGAGCTGCTGGATCTAAATCATAGGTTAGACACTGAGTACGGTGATGGGCGTTCACCTGGGCAAACGCACCGAATGAAGGCACGCAAGGAACCAAATTGATGCGTAACCATATCTCTGCAACGATCGGGGCGATCTCCGCCAGCTTGCTGTTGGTCGGCAGTGCGTCGGCCGCTGTCAATCTGGTCACCAATGGCAGCTTCGAAGCCAACACCTTCGGAACGGGCCAACTTGGTTTCAATACGGACCTGACAGGCTGGACGTACGCATCCTACAAGAAGAACTATGATTTCCTCTTCGGGCCCGGGGGCGGCATTTCGAACACTGACGCCGACAAGCCTGGTGCGACCGGTTCTAAGGGTAACGTATCGCTTTGGGGGCCGGACAACCCGGGTAAGACTCATCCGGCGAACGGCCTCACCCTAAGCCCGGATGGCGGCTATTTCCTGGCTATCGATCCGAGCTACAGGAATACCGGTCCGATTAGCCAGACGCTCCATGGCTTGAAGATCGGCCAGACGTACACGTTGAACTTTGACTACGCCGCCGCTCAGCAGTTCCATTTTAATGGGATTACGTCCGAGGGCTGGGACGTTACGTTTGGGTCTACCACTCATTCGACGCCGACCCTGATTAACTCGAACCACGGCTTCACCGGGTGGAAGCAGTCGAAGATGAAGTTCGTCGCGACCAGCACCACGCAGAAGCTGTCGTTCCTGGCGACGGGCGGGCCCAAGTCCACCCTTCCTCCTTTCGCGCTTCTGGATGGCGTTTCGCTGACGGGCGTTCCGGAGCCGACGAGCTGGGCCCTGATGATCCTGGGCTTCGGTGGCATTGGCGCTGTAGTGCGTAATCGTCGGCGTGAAGCGGTCACGGCCGCTTAAGCCGAGATAGAGAAGTCGGTTCTATATTGGCGCCGTCACTCTCAAGTGGCGGCGCCTTTATTTTGCCTATGGCGGCTCGGTCGCGCTAATCCCGGCGGCGCGCCGGACGGGGCGGATAAGCACCGGGGAGGCCGCAAGGGAGGAGAAGGATGGGCGGTTGGCAAGCGGGCATCATGATCCTGGCGCTTGGCCTGTCGGGGTCTGCCGGTCGGGTGGCGGCTGCGGACGACGTGGTGGCGACCGTCCGGGGCGAGCCCATTACCCAGGCGGACCTGAAACAGACGCGCGAAGCGCTCGCGCAGGGCGGAAGTACGTTGGGCGGGCGGGATCTCGACCGGGCCGCGCTCGAACGGGTCATCGTTCAGCGTGTGCTGGCCGACGCCGCCCGGCGCGACGGGATCGACCGGACGCCCGAGTACAAGGCCCAGGTGGCCCACGCAGTCGAGGGAATTCTCCTGCAGCTATACCGACGGCATATCGCGGAACGAGTTGTCGCGCCGAACGGACCGGAGGCCGAGGCCTATGTCGCCGCCCATCCCCAGATGTTCTCCGCGCGGCGGATACTTGTCCTCAATCAGATCGTCGTAGAGGGCTCGGCCGCGAGTCCCGGCCGCTTCGCCTCCGTGCATTCTCTGAGCGAGCTTAGGACCCTGCTGGAGCATGACCAGACCGCTTATCGGGAATCCACGTCCATCGTGGACACGTTGGCGACCGACCCCGCCATCGTCAAACAAATCGACGACGTGAATGGTCACGACATCCTGGTGAACCCCGCCAACGGCGGGCTAGTCTTCAGCGAGCTCAATTCAGCCCGGCCCGCGCCCTTCGTGGGAGCCCCGGCGTCGGCCTTTGCGACGCAGCGGCTGAAAGCTGAGCAAGCTCAGCACCTTATGCGTAAGGCGGCCGAAACCGAATTCAAGGCCGCTTCCACAACAATTAAGTTCCGGCCAGGCTACGAGCCGCTGCCGGCAAAGTCAGCTCCATGACGCCGCGCGCGGCGTCGCTCAGAGCTTGAAGCCGAAAGGCTTCAGGACAAACACGATGTACGCCAGCACGCCCACGACAATGGCGGCGGAAAGCACGCCTTGTCCGTGATTGCCGGCATAGTTGGCGACGGCGCAGCCGATCGCCGGCGGGAGGTAATGATAGATGGTGTCCTGCGGCTCTGCGTCCTGCACGGACCGATGCAGGAATAGGACCACCAGACCACCGAAGATCGCAACGGTGATCCAATCGTAAACCGTTTCCAAGCCTAGGCCCTCCCGTTACAGACTCTGTATGCCGGATGTTGCAAGAATTGTGCAAGGCGTGGAATCTAGCTGTTGGGCTAGTTCTCCTCGCCCAAGGATCGCGCCTGGCTGCTGCGGCGTTCCCGCCGCTCACCGTAAGGGCCGCGGACCGGTTGTTCCAGGCCTAGGACTTGCGCTCCTGCTTGCGACGACCGGCAGCGCGTCTTCCGCGGTCCAGGCGACCGAGCCAATCCCGAAAAATACCTATGAGAGCCCCGGGCGTCTGGTCCCGCTTCCGGACGGGCGGAAGTTGAATTTTCGCTGCATGGGGGCCGGTTCGCCGACCGTGATCTTGGAATCCGGCTTCGGCGTGGGATCCTTGGCTTGGGGCCGTGCTCAGGGTCGCATCGCCCAGGTGACCCGGGTTTGTGCCTATGACCGCGCCGGCTATGGATTCAGCGACCCTGGACCGTTGCCTCGCGACGGCGCGGCAATCGCCCGGGACCTGGATCGCGGCTTGCGCTCAGCGGGGATCCGCGGCCCCTATGTGGTGGTAGGCCATTCGGCGGGTGGCCTCTATGCTCGTCTGTTCGCCGCGCGCCGACGGCGGGACATCATTGGCCTGATCTTCGTCGACACCTCGGTAGAGCATCAGACTCAGCGTTTCGCGGCTCTCTTCGGCGCAGGCGTTGGAAGCCTCGAAGGCGTGCGCCATCGCGCGGCGGACTGCCTCGCTGCGACCGAAGCGCCCGCCCACGACGAAGGGGCGGCCGCACGCGCCGAATGCCTTCAGCGGGCGGGCGGCGCAGGGGTTGCTCCCGGCGCCCTGTATGCCCCCTTCTGGAGGACTGAACTGTCCGAGCTTGATACGCTTTTCGACGCCACGTCCAGCCAGGTGGACCGTGTCGGCGCTCTGTTGCACGACGTCCCGGCTATTGTCCTTACAGCCGCCGATTCGGACGGTCCACGGCCCGAGGCAGAGGCCCAGGGAGCCGTTGCCTGGCAGCGTTTCCATGGTGAGCTTGCCGCTTCATTTGATCATGGTGAACAACGGCTGGTGAAGTCCTCCCATCTGATGATGAATGACCGCCCGGAAGTTGTGGCCGAGGCGGCTATCGCCCTGACGCTGGCCGCCCGCAAGCGGTGAGCGGGCCTAGCGAACCGACTCGTTGTCGCCCAGCATACACGGCAGGGTGCGGGCCATGATCGCAAGATCGAGCCAGAGGGACTGGCGTTCGATGTATTCGAGGTCCAGGCAAACGCGGCGGCGCACGGCCTCTGGCGTGTCCAGAGGGCCGCGCGAGCCGTTCACCGCGGCCCAGCCGGTCAGGCCAGGCTTCATTCGATGACGGTGGGCGTAGCTCTCCACCAGTTTCGAGGCCTCGGCCCCGCCGGTGAGCATGCCGATCGCGTGCGGCCGGGGCCCCACCAGCGACATCTCCCCCCTCAGCACATTCCAAAGCTGCGGCAGCTCGTCCAGACTGGTGCGGCGCAGGAAGCGACCGGCCTTGGTGACACGATCGTCGTCGGCGGAGATCTGGCGGGCGGCGGAATAGTCGCTCATCTCGGCGCGCATGGACCGGAACTTCCAGACCAACACTTCTTCGTTCATGTAGCCGTGCCGGCGCTGCTTGAAAAGCACCGGGCCTGGACTGTCCATCCGGATGGCGATGGAGATGGCGAGCAGGGCCGGTGCCAGAACGACGAGCGCCGTGACGCTGAACGTGATGTCAATTGTGCGCTTGAGCATGGACTGCAGCACGCCACGGCGGACCCCGGAGAGCAGCGACAACGGCATGTCCAGAAGGCGCTCCTGGACGGCCTTCTCGCTTGCGGCGTCGAAGCCGTCCATTAACAGGCTGATATTGTTCGGGCAGGGCGCCAGCTCAGCGATCAATTGCGCGACGCGCGAGGTCGCACCGGACGGAACCGCGATCACGATCCGGTCCACAAAGGGCAGCAGCCGATGAGATTTCAAGTCGGAAGTGGGGCCGAACACCGGCACGCCAAATATATGCCTGGGCGCCCGATCGCCGCGGTCGTCGAAGATTCCGAGCACGTTGACGTCGCGGCTGGACAGCGCCAGCGCAACTAGCCGCTGGGCGGCCGGCGTCGCACCCACGATCATCAGATTGGGTGTCAGAATTCCGCGGCGCCGCAGATGACGAATGTAGCTGAACCAGAGAAAATGCGACGTGAAGAGCACCGGAACCGCGGTCAGGCACCAGTCAACGATGGTCAGGATATTGGTCACCCTGGCTAGCGGCGCGGTGACCGATGCGAACGCCAGCATCATCAAGCCGGAGCCGCCGACTGCGCCCACCGCTTTATATAGATGATTGAACGTCCGCTCGCGGACGGTGAACCGATAGGTCTCAAGGCTGATCAAGGTCGCGGCGACCAGCACGGATGCGGCTAGCAGCAGTAGACTCGGGCCGGAAAGGGGGTCACCCCGTTGCTTGATCTTGAAAAGACCGATCAGCAGGAAAATGTCGCTGACTTGCACGAGACGGGTCAGGAGTTCGCCCCGGAACCGCGACCGGACGCTGGCAAGGCGGGCGGGCCGCAACGGCCCCCGGCGGTCTAATCCAGCACTTTCGCGCCCAACACCTTCGGCGCTCGCGTCGTACGGCATCCTAGCTTCGCCCTGCCTATCTTGCGCGGACCATGCCCGACGCGGCCTGAGCAAGCTGTTAATCCGGACGAATAAAGGCGGCGGCACGACGGCTAAAGACCGCGATTGCGGCCTGGACGGGAACCTCGTCGCGTCTCACCCGTGTTGCGGACCTCACGGTCACCGGCGGCTTTAGGGATCGTCGGTTGCGCCGGGAAAGACGCATTCTCCATTTCGGTGCTCAGGGTGTTACTCTCCCCCGCACCAGGTTCGCCACGTGTTGCCGCCGACGCCCGCAGGAGCGAAATCTCGGCTCGCACGTCGCCGTTGCGGGACATCAGGAGTTCGACGGTTTCGTCACTCAGGCCCAGGGCGCGTAAAAGGCTGCGGCGAGCTTGGCGTTCGGCTCGAGCCATCGCCACGATCAGCGCGAGGACCGCGACTACCGACGCCAGTCCGGCGAAAAGAGTGACCAATAACAGCAAAAATACCGTCACCAATAGGGATGTGGTGCGTGCGCGCGGCCTATTTGGAGCGCGTACAAACGGTTGGCGAGCCTTCGCACTCCCGCGAGACAGTATGATGAGACCATGACGAAATATGCGCCGTCGGAATGCTCTCGCGAGTGTAATCGACTGATGCTGGCGTCAGTCTCAATCATGGGTGGCGATGCAACGGGATCTCGACGGCGCAGCACGTCGAATATCAATACCAGAGCGGCCAACGGAATCACCCAAATCACCCGATTGCCGTACCGGTCGTGCACCTCTGAAAGGCCGCCAGTCGCTAGGGCGTTGGCCGCGACGCCGGTGACGGCAATCACCAAGAAGCCGGCACTGCCAATGGTCAGGTCGCTGCGCCGGCGCAGAACGACCCATCCGATTACGGCGAACGACAGGAGCATTCCCGCACCGAT
>JAYUBD010000338.1:0-1685 GCA_043740995.1 Caulobacteraceae bacterium
CGGACCAAGCCGCCACACATGCAAGTCCGCCACCGCGTCGCCAGAGGCCTCGACCGTCTGGCGGATCTGATCGGTCAGTTTCCGATCGGGGTTCATGTCCAGCAGGATCGCGCCGGTGTCGCGGATCAGGCCGTAGGACCAGCTCGCGATCACGCAAGCCCCGACGATGCCAGCGAGCGGGTCCATCCACAGCCAGCCAAACAAGCGCGCCAGGACGAGGCCGATGATCACCAGCGCCGAAACGGCCGCGTCGGCCACCACGTGGATCACCGCGGCGCGCATGTTGTTGTCACGATCGTGGGCGCCGTCTTCGTGCTCGGTGAAGACAACCACGTGGTCCGCCCCTAAAAGCCTGAGCTTCGCCGTGAACGCGTGCGGTTCCGGAATCTCCTCGACCGACTCCAGGAAGTCGCCGCGATCGGCAAAGGCGAACTGCTGTCGCGCGCCGTCTGACCGCACAGTTTCCAGCGACACTCTTGCGGGAGACAACGCCACGCCCTCGCTCCGCAGGCGGAAACGCGGTGGCACGCCGTCTTCGAACACGCTGAGCACAAGCCCGCCGCCTTCGGTCGTGATCAGATGCTCTTCCTCGCCATGACCGTGTTCATCAGCGTCATGACCATGACCATGACTGTGGCCGTGATGGTGCCCGCCCGAGCCAAGTAGCCAGACGCTGGCGAGGTTCACGCCCAGCCCGAGCACAGCGATCGGAATGGCTTGCCCGAAGTGGATGGTCACCGGGTGCATGAACCGGATCACCGCCTCATAGCCGATCAGCAGGGAAATCATCGCCAGCACGATAGCGCTGGTGAAGCCGGCGAGATCGCCCAGCTTACCAGTGCCGAAGCTGAACCGGGGATCGTCGGCGTGCTTGCGCGAATAGGTGTAGGCTAGGGCCGCCAGCAACAGTGCGCCGGCGTGGGTGGACATGTGCAGGCCATCTGCGACCAGGGCGATGGAGCCAAACAGCAGCCCTCCGACGATCTCGCCCACCATCATTGCCCCGCAGAGCCAGATCACCGCCCAGGTCCGGCGTTCGCTGGTCTCATGCGCTTGGCCCAGGAATACGTGATGGTGAGCCAAGGTGGCGTCGCGGGCGGTCTGAGACATGGGAACGGGTTTCATTTCAAATAGGCGCGGATGACCGCCATCAGGGCGGCGACGGCCTCGTGATCAAGCGCGCCGGGGTGCTTCTCGGCGTCCACCAAGTGGGTTTGGATGTGGTCCTCGACCACCTCGGCCGTGAGGCCGGCCAGCGCGCCTCGAACGCCGGCGATCTGATGCATGATCGCCTCGCAGCCGGCCTCGGCTTCAAGGGCGCGCTCTATGCCTTCCACCTGGCCACGGATACGCCGAACGCGGGCAAGGAGCTGAGCCTTCGCTCGGACCGTATGCATTGCGCTACCTAGGATAGGGGACCACCCTATGTCAAGGATTGGACGTCCTTCCGTAGGCAATCCGGTCTGCGGCGATAGATTCCGCGTCCTTAGATCTGAGAAATTGGTAGGCCCTGCTCATCAAGCCCGTCGTGTCGGCCAAGCCTTCCCCGACGGTTAATCCATCGTGAGGGGCAGCTTGAGGAAGACCCGCCCGGCTTTCGACGGTTCCGGCAAGCGGCCGCCGCGGATGTTCACCTGCAGAGACGGCAGGATCAGCGTCGGCGCGGACAGGGTCGCGTTGCGGGC
>JAYUBD010000339.1:0-1683 GCA_043740995.1 Caulobacteraceae bacterium
CGGCCGGGCTGATCAAGGCCGCCTGACTGTCACCCCATGGCGGTCATCGCGCTTTAATCTGCCTCAGCCCCAAGTGGCACCGCACAACTTCGCGGACTCATCTGCAGGGCCCTGCTCGAACTTTTGCCCTCCTACAGGTCACCGATCAGCAGGATGGACCCGCGACCTCGATGGGTGCTGAAGCCGCCTCGGCCGGGGTTGATGTGACCACCACCAGCCATCCACGGTGTGACGTGGGCGGGAGCACGAAGCTGCTGTCGGCGATCACCGTATTCCAGCCCGCCGGAGCGCTGAAGCTTCCATTGGCGAGCGTCCTTGGCGGTATCTCACAATGGTCATAGAAGAGCACCGCCCAGGCGAGCGCAGTGGGGCCGTGGCCGCCCGCGAACAGCAGCTCGACGGTCCCCGAGCATCTGGCGCTCGGCACGCACGAGGACGCGACTGACAACGACACCGAACGAATGAGGCCAGCCGAAGCCGGGGCTGGCCCGGGCGGGCTCAGTGACGGGGTCGGCGCTGGGGGGATCGGGGTTGCTTCAATGGTTGGTTCCTGAGGGGCCAGCTGTCTCGGTGCGGCGTGCAGCCGCGTTGTCACCGGTTGGGCGCCCAAGAACGCCGTGGAACCGAGGATGAGCAACAAGGCAGTGGCGGCGATGCTTGCTGCGAACGCACCGGCCAAGGCGGTGCTGTGCTGGAGGCGTCGCGGCAGCGCGGCCACGGGCTCTCGGCGCTTGAGGGGGAGGGCGCCGCGGTGGATCTGTTCCACCACCGCCGCCAGCTCCTCTCGGCGGGTGGCCAGCGTGCTCTCAGATGTGAGCGCTGCAAGCCGCGCACGGAGGCTGTTCACGGCTGTCGGCGCGGTCCTCCCCAAGGCTCCGAGTGCCAGTGCCTGCAGAGTGACCATGACGATGGGATCTGCAGAGTCTGCGGTACCATCCGGCCCGCGGAGCCCCTCGAACGCAAGGTGTCCGACCGCCTGTACCCCTGCCTCATCGGCAGAGTCGGTGGGCAGTCTTTGCTGGCTGGCGATCTCCACATCGCCGGCGGCGGTGACGCGGACGTCGCGGGCATCGAGCCTGAAACGGGCAGCAGCGGCGCCTTCCCGATCCAGCGCTCGCAGCAACACATCAGCGATCGCGACCCACTGCTCAGGGCCAGGCGGCGCGAGCTCGATCAGGCGTTCCAGGGATATCGATCGGGAGGCAATGGACATTACCGTTCTGGACTCTGTGCGGTGCGACGTTACATGAGGTTGACTCCGCGCGGCTGGCGGGCGCCCATTTTTCGCTTGACAGCCACGAGAGTCCGGCCACCTCGGAAATAAGGCTATCGTGCTCGACCTAGACGCTACCTACGCCCCCTACCAGAACGTGAAAGGCCGTCTTAGAGATCTATGGGAGACGCCTCTCGATCCGGTCCAACGTCTCCTGGATCTCATCAAGTCGAGCTTCGACTGACATTTGGCGGCGGGTTTTCCTCTTCTCGGCGGCGGCCTCCGCCAGCTTCGCGTCCTCATCAAGGGCGCCTGAATCGCTCATGCCTGCAAGCCTAATCCAATTCCAAGAGGTAACTCAAAGGCCGCTCGCGGACCATGCGTGCGCGGCAACGACTTCCGGCGGCACCGCTCGACTCCACTATCGACTGCATCCGATGATCGACACCCATTTCCACGTCTGGCACGGC
>JAYUBD010000340.1:0-5755 GCA_043740995.1 Caulobacteraceae bacterium
CCAAACACGACCATCCCGCAGCGCCGTGATTCGATAGATTGGCATGCCGCCCGCCTCCGATGAAATCAGATCCCCCGGGTGCAAATCCCGCTCTTCCTGTCGATCTAGATAGACCCAGTCGATTCTGACCAAATCGCCGCCCATGGCGGTGTCTCCCTGCAAATCGAAGTCGCCCGTTTGAACAACCCAGCCGCCACAGTGCGATCCCAGCGCTGAATTGCCACTGAAGCGAGGGTTCACCCGGAGTTCATCACTCACAAGCGGCGCGCAAGCGTGCTTGACATCAGTCCGGCTGCGTGCGCCCTTCCGCGCCTTTCCAAACCCGGTCCCCTTCGCCCGGCCTGATCGAGAGCTTTGATAATGCACGCCTATCGCACCCATACCTGCGGCGCCCTCAGGCTCGCGGACCAGGGGGCGAATATCCGCGTCAGCGGCTGGATCCATCGCAAGCGCGATCATGGCGGCCTGCTATTCGTGGATCTGCGCGACCACTACGGCATCACGCAGCTGGTGGCCCATCCGGGCGCGCCGGGGTTTGAGCTGTTGGAGCGCGTTCGCCCCGAGAGCGTGGTGCGTGTCGACGGCGAGGTGGTCGCCCGCACGAGGGAGACGATCAATTCAGCTCTACCGACCGGCGAGATTGAGATCCAGGTGCGCGCGGTTATGGTTTTGTCGGAAGCCGCTGAACTCCCCCTGCCTGTCTTTGGCGAACCGGACTACCCGGAAGAGATTCGCTTGGCCCACCGCTATCTAGATTTGCGGCGTGAGACCCTGCACGGCAATATCGTCCTGCGTTCGCGAGTGATTGACTCCATTCGGCGGCGGATGGTTGATCAGGGCTTTACGGAGTTCCAGACCCCGATCCTCACGGCCTCCAGCCCGGAGGGCGCCCGGGATTTTCTGGTCCCGTCGCGCATGCATCCGGGCACATTCTACGCGCTGCCTCAGGCGCCCCAGCAGTTCAAGCAACTGTTGATGGTGGCCGGGTTCGACCGCTATTTTCAGATCGCGCCGTGTTTTCGTGACGAGGATCTGCGCGCCGACCGTTCGCTAGAATTCTATCAGCTAGATGTCGAGATGAGCTTCGTCACTCAAGACGACGTGTTCGGCGCCATCGAGCCGGTGCTGCACGGCGTGTTCGAGCAGTTCGCCGACGGCAAGTCGGTGACGCCCTATCCCTTTCCGCGCATCGCCTATCGTGACTCCATCGCCCGGTACGGCACTGACAAGCCTGACCTGCGGAATCCGCTGATCATGCAAGAGGTTTCAGCGGTCTTCCAAGGGGGCGGGTTTGGCCTGTTCGCGAGGATGCTGGAAAAGCCGGCCAACGCCATTTGGGCCATTCCAGCCCCCGGCGGCGGCTCGCGCGCCTTCTGCGATCGGATGAACAGTTGGGCGCAAAGCGAGGGTCAGCCAGGCCTGGGCTATGTGTTCTGGCGGGACGGCGAGGGTGAGGAGGGTGGCGCAGCTGGCCCGATCGCCCGCAACCTGGGTGGCGAACGCACCGAGGCCATCCGCGCGCAGCTCGGTCTGTCAGTGGGCGACGCCGCCTTTTTCGTGGGAGGCGATCCCAAGACCTTTTACAAATTCGCGGGACAGGCGCGGACCCGAGTGGCGAGCGAACTTGGCCTGGTCGATGACAACCGCTTCGACTTCTGCTGGATTGTCGATTTCCCCATGTACGAACTGAACGAGGAGTCGAACCATGTCGATTTCTCACACAATCCGTTCTCGATGCCGCAGGGCGAACTCGAGGCGCTGGAGACCATGGATCCCCTCGATATCCTGGCCTACCAGTACGACATCGTATGCAACGGCTATGAACTCTGTTCGGGAGCGGTGCGGAACCACAAGCCCGAGATCATGTTGAAGGCGTTCGAGATCGCCGGGAACAGCGCCGAGTTCGTCGAGGAAAATTTCGCTGGCATGCTCAGCGCGTTTCGCTACGGCGCGCCGCCGCATGGCGGACTGGCGCCGGGCATCGACCGCATCGTCATGCTGCTGGCCGGCCAGCAGGCGATTCGTGATGTCATCGCCTTTCCACTGAACCAACAGGGTCAGGATGTTATGATGCACGCGCCATCGGCGGTGCGCGACGTCCAGCTGAAGGAACTCCACATTCGCCTGGCGCCGATCGCGAAACCATAGAACCCCTATTCGCGAAGAAGCGACAGCGACAACCCCGGCGCGGGACGGGCATCTAGGATTTCCCGACGGAAGCGAAACAACTCGGCGGGCCGCCCGCCGGTGTCCAGGTCCATGCGGCCCAGGCCTTCCACCAGCGAGGTGCGCTCGACGACCCGGCGGAAGTTCTGTTTGTGCAGCGCCACGCCCGCGACCGCTTCAACCGCCCGTTGTAGCGCCGAGAGGGTGAATTCCTCCGTCATCAGTTCGAAGATCACCGGACGATATTTCAGCTTGCCGCGCAAGCGACCCAGGCCGGTCGCCAGGATGCGACGGTGGTCCGAGATCATCGGCTCGCCGAAGGCCGGCGAAAGTGCGCGCGGCTCGGCGGGCACCCCGCCCTGGGCGCGGGCGCGATCGCGGGCGGCTTCCGGCGCGAGCCCCGCTTCATACAAGAGCTCGTAGCGCTCCAGCACCCTCTCCTCATTCCAAACCGATTCGTTCAACGCGAACAGTAACCGTGCCCGGCTAAGGCGCGTGTTGGACCTCCCGGCCCAGCGTTCCAAAGCCGGGGATATAACCGCGTCGATCAGCGGCGGTCGGCCCGACCTCCAGTCTTCCCAAGGGAAGAACCGGGACCAGGGCGCCCAGGCCGTATCCGGCGCCTCAGTGTCCACCGCCGAGGGCGCCAGGGCCAGATAGCCGACGGAAATCACGCGCGCGGCGCCGGCGCCGACATCGGCCAGCGGGGCGTCGCGTCCCTTGTCTCCGAATGTATAGAGTTGTTCGACATAGCCGAGCTCGAACCGGGTCTGCCGGGTCACATATTCCCGCAGGGCCAGGTCGAAGGTGCGCTGATCATCAGGATCGAATGGTCCGAACGGCAAACCGTCCAGCGTCGATGTCTGCTCGGTGCGGCTATCGCGCGGTCGCACGGTCAGCACGCAGGCCTGCCCCCCCTGTAAGGCGACGATCACCGCTGACAGTCCGATGACCACGGCGGTGGTCATTCGCTGTCGAAGGCCACATCGACCTGGCCAATGCCGGTCGCGGTGGTGAGGAGGTGATGGCGCTGCAGATAGCGTTCTTGCGCCTCGCGCGGCGAAAGGGGCTGTACGGTCAGGCTGTAGCCGCGCGGTGGGCGGCCAAATAGCGTGCGCGCTTCGTCCGTGTTGAAACCGGCGAGCTGCGTTGCCTCGAAAAACGCGCAGGCTTGATCCGCGGCCTTGATCAGGTTTTTGATGGCGACCGGGGTGCGCGCCGGCAGGCCGAAGCGGATGTGGATAGCGCCCTCCAGTCGATCCTCGAACGTACGGTAGTCGAGGCCAAGCGCGGCCTTGAATGGCGAGATCATGTCGCCGATCACATATTCCGCCGCGTCATGCAAAAGTGCGGCAAGTCGCCATTTTGCGTCCAGTCCCGGTTGCATGTGCGCCACGATTTCTTCCACCACCACGGAGTGTTGCGCCACCGAAAAAGGGTGGTCTCCCAGGGTTTGGCCGTTCCAGCGTGCGACGCGGGCAAGGCCGTGCGCAATGTCTTCGATCTCGATGTCTAGAGGAGACGGATCGAGTAGGTCGAGGCGACGGCCGGAAAGCATGCGCTGCCAAGCCCGTAACCCTCTTGGCGCCATGACCGTTCCAATCCTTCGCTGGCCGTTTAGATGCGCCGGCAACCTACGCGCGTGCGCGGCTCAAAGACAGTTTGATCAGACCCTACCCACAAAGGTCCCGGTGGGCGTCCTCGGCCGCCCGCCGAATGGCTTCCCCGTCCCCCGCATAGAGGATGGAGCGGGAGGCCGACACGACGAGGCCCTGACCATCCGCGCGTAAGCCGGCTCGCATGACCTGCGTGGCCGAACCGCCTTGTTCTCCGATGCCGGGCACGAGGAAGGGGAGGCTAGGGGCCGCGCCGCGTGCGGCAGCCATGTCATCGATCGCGGTGGCCCCCACCACGAGCATGACGTTGCCCAATGCGTTCCAGTGGGTTTCCGCGCGTTTAGCGACGGCCTCGAACAATCGATCCGACCCGATCATTGCGTGTTGGAATCGGCCGGCGTCAGGGTTGGTGGTGCGGCAGAGGACCGCCGCAGCCCGATCCGCGCGTTCCAAAAACGGCAGCACCGTCTCATCGCCCATATACGGGTTTACGGTGACGGCGTCCGCATCATACCGGTCAAAGGCCTCTTGGGCGTACAGGCTGGCCGTGGAACCAATGTCGCCGCGTTTGGCATCCAGAATGACCACGGCGTGAGGACATCGGAGGCGGATATAGGCAATGGTTTCGGCCAAATCACTTTCGGCGCCGATGGCTGCATGGTGCGCGAATTGGGGTTTGAACGCGCATGCGAGATCGCCGACCAAGTCAATAATGTAGCGGTTGAACGCCAGCACGGGCCTCGCGGCGCTCTCGAAACCCCGTGGCATTCTGTTGATAATTGGATCGAGGCCCACGCACAGTCGTGAACCGGAATACGCCCAACCGCAGTCAAGTTTTTTAGAAAAGTTCAAGTGTTTACCTCGTTCTTGCGCGTGTCCTAGGGTCTGCGGGGCGGGGCGGCAAGGCTATCCGGCTTCAGGGCGGAACAGATTGGCTCACCAACGGTTGACTTAGCTGGGCCGTAGGGACCCACTGTCGCGGCACTATCAATCCAAGGGAGAGGTGACCATGGAGTGGGCCAGGATCATGGCGCCGCTATCCGGCGGCGAAGGCGACAAACGTCTGCTTGCCGTCGGCGCGGGTCTTGCGGAAGCCTTCGGCGCGGAACTCGCCTGCGTGCACTGTCCGGCGGACCTGGCCAATATGATCCCGTGGATGGGTGATGGCTTCATGGGCGGCGTGCAGGCGACGGCGGTAGAGAGCATTCGGTCGGCCGCTGCGGAAGGTTCTCGGGCGGCAAAGGCCGCGGTTGAGGCCAACCCCTATAAGTCAAAATCATTTCTTTCATTGAGTTCGCCGGTCTGGGCGGCGCTTGCAGTTGAAAGCCGGCTCTCGGATGTCGTGCTGTTCGATCAGGCGGCGTCATGCGGAAAGGGCCCTTTGGCGGAAGCGTTTCAGCAGATTGTCGCTGATGAACAACGGCCAACCTTGATTGTCAAAGGCCCCGTCGCCGTCGGTGGAATCATTGCGGTGGCGTGGGATGGTGGAAAAGAGGCCAGCCGCGCATTGCGCACGGCCCTTCCACTGTTGCAGCGCGCGACCAAAGTTTTTGTAATGTCCGCGGTGGCCGGGTCTGGAAGTCGGATAGATCCGGCGCGCGCCGTGGATTTCCTGTCCGCGCGCGATGTCAGAGCCGAGGCGCAGGTACTCACCGAGGCTGGGGATCCGGCTGCAGGCCTGTTGAAAGCCGCCGCCGCATTGGGCGCCGACATTCTGGTGGCCGGCGCCTTCGGACACCCGCGCCTGCAGGAGTTCATTTTTGGTGGTGCGACCCGGACCTTCCTGAACGCCGGGGGACCGTCCCTGTTTCTTTCCCACTGACAGCGTCCGAGGTCCCATGCCACTCTCACGAATCGTCCTGCGCCTGGCGCGCAACCCGGGTACGGAATTCGCGGGCGGCGATGACCATCGAGGATATAGCCTGATCGCACCCCTGGATGCGCAGGGGCGGCTGGACGCCGCCGCCTATGCC
>JAYUBD010000341.1:0-1680 GCA_043740995.1 Caulobacteraceae bacterium
GGCATTGGTGGGTGACGGTCATCGGCGGCAGGTCGACCGTCAGGCCAAGGGCGCGAATCGCCCGGCCGATTTCGTAGTCGTCGGCCAGCTGGTCGTTGAACGCCTCGAACCCGCCGATTCGGGTCAGGGTCTCGCGCGTCAGGGCGATGGTCGAACCGAAACACGGCGTGGCGAGACCTAGACTGTAACCGACGATGGCGTTGGCCATGAAGTGATAGTTGATCGCCATTGCCGCCAGAGTCGACCACAGCCCGCCGCGCGCCGCGCCGACATAAAGGCAGCTGACCGCGCCGGCGCCAGGCTGATCCAACGCGGCGACGACGGCGCCCAGATAGTGCGGCGGCGCTTCGATATCGGCGTCGCTCAACACCAGGACCGGATAGCGCGCCGCGAGCGCCAGATGCGTCAAATTGGAGATTTTCCGGTTAGCGCCGTGGACGCGCGAATCGATGACCAGCGCGATATCCAGATCGTTATGGCGGCTCATGAGCGCCGATACGACGGACGCGGCCGGGTCGTCGCCATCCTGGACGCCGCACAGGATTTGCACGTCGCCGCGATAATTCTGCTCGCAGAAGCTCTCGAGCGCCTCGGCAAGGCCGTCCGTCTGCCGATGCAGGGGCTTGATGATGGAGACGGCGGGGTCGGCCGTTCGCGCCGGCGTCGGCCGAGCCATGAAGCGACGGGTGAGGATCGCCGTCAGGATAGCGTAGGCCCCGCCGCAACTCGCCAAGGCCATCAACATCCAGCCGGCGGCAGTCGCGATAATCGTCAGATCAGGCCCCTTGTCGTGTGGAGGACGCCATCGCGAATCTTGCGCAGGCGGCTGTCGTGTCCAGCCTTCGCCAATAAGCCTTAAACACAAAAACCCCGCGCCGACCAATGGCGCGGGGTTTGCTTTATCCCAAAGACCGACCGATCAGCCTTTCATACAGCCGCGGCGGAATTTCTCCCGGTCCTTGCCGTGAAGGCCTTTGGTGTCGGCCTGTTTCGAACAGGAAATCGAGATCGCGGAACGATTGGCCACGGGCGTGCCGCCGCGGTGGGCGCCGGTCGCCGCCGTCGGCTTGGCAGTCATGGCCCCGGCGGTTGGCGCGGCCGCCATGGGCGTGGCCGCGGGCTTTTTGGCCTTGGCCGCGCGCGCGGCGGCCATTCGGGCCATCATGCCGGGCTTCGCCGGGGTCGCCTTGGCGGCGGCCGCCGTCGGCGCCGCGGCGTCGGCCGCGGCAAGGGCGCTGCTGGCCATAGCCAGACCGAGCACGGAACTGAGGATCGCTAGGCGCATGATGTCTCCCTGTTTCCCTTTGGACGTCCGGTGAATCCGGCCCATTCCAGTATTCGAATGTAACATCGACGCAACCGACAGCGCCATGGCCGTCGTTTATTTTGCACCGTTGGAAGCTGCGGGGTGAAGGCCATCACGAAACCGTGATTTCCAGTCGTCGCCTAAGGCCACTTTGATGACGACCTCGGCGCCCGAAAGGAGCGTCTCATTTTTTGCAGGAACGGCCTCATGGATATCAACGACATCATCTCAAGCATCAGCTCAAGCGGCGCCCTGAACAGCGCGGCGAGCCAGGCCGGCATCGACCCCTCTCAGGCGCAAAGCATGCTGAGCGGCGTGCTTGATCATGTGTCGAGCGGTGGCTCGACGGCCGATATCGGCGCCGCGGTCGCCGA
>JAYUBD010000342.1:0-1678 GCA_043740995.1 Caulobacteraceae bacterium
GAGTCTGACAACCACATGGAAGCCGACAGGGGTGCGCCGGAAATCTTCATTGATGGCGACGCCTGCCCTGTGAAGGACGAGGTCTATCGCGTGGCCCAGCGTTACGGTCTGCGGGTGCATGTGGTGTCCAACGCCTTTATCCACGTGCCGCCGCACCCGCGGATCAGCCGGGTGGTGGTGGCCGCCGGGCCGGATGTCGCCGATGATTGGATCGCCGAGCGGGCGCGGGCAGGCGATGTGGTGATCACCAACGATATCCTCCTTGCCGAACGCGTTTTGCAAAGCGGCGCGGCCGCGATCGCCCCCAATGGCCGCCCGTTCACCATCGATTCGATCGGCTCGGCGATCGCGCAGCGGGCGATCATGGAGCAAATCAGGTCCACCGGCGCGATCACCGGCGGTCCAAAGCCGTTTGACCGGTCGGATCGCTCGCGGTTCTTGCAGGCCCTGGATGAGACCCTCGTCCGCGAGGCGCGGCGGCGGCGATGATCCCGATCACCGACACCATCAGTCTTGACGACAACGAACTGGAATTCAGCTTCATCCGCGCCTCGGGTCCGGGCGGCCAGAACGTCAACAAGGTTTCCAGCGCCGTGCAAATGAGGTTCGACGCCCGGCGCTCGGCGTCCCTGACCGATGAGATCAGCACCCGGCTCCAGAAACTGGCCGGCGCTCGGCTGACCCTGGATGGGGTGATCGTGATCACCGCCAATCGGCATCGCACCCAGGAGCGCAACCGCGCCGACGCCATCCAGCGGCTGGTTGACCTCATCGCCAAGGCCGCCGTCGCCCCGGTGAAACGTCGGCTTACCCGCCCGACCAAGGCGTCGAAGGAGCGGCGGCTGGCCGGCAAGTCCCTCCGTTCGACCGTGAAATCCATGCGTGGCAAGCCAGCGCCCACGGACTAGGCTTGCAACCTGCCGCCGCCACGCTAGCGTGGCGACCGTTCGCCAAAGGAGAGTTCCGTGCGCCACCTGCCGTCCGCCATCGCTATGAGCGGCCTCCTCGCGCTGACCGCCTGCGGCAAGCCCCAGGTCGCCGCCGACACGACCGCGCCGGCCGAAGTCGCCGCCCCCGCCCCGGTCGCCGCGCTCGCCACCGTTTCGGATGCGGCCAAGAAGTCCCTGATCGCCACCTTGCCGGTCGGTTATCAGAACGCCGACCTCGACAACGGCCAAGCCAAGACGGCGCTCTGTAAATCCTGCCACAGCCTCGAAAAGAGCGGCGGCGACATGGTCGGACCCAACCTCTACGGCGTGTTCGGGCGCAAGGCGGGCAGCGTTGCGACCTATAGCTATTCGGACCCGCTGAAGGCGTCCGGCATCGTATGGGATGCCGACAAGCTCAATCAATGGATCACCCACCCGGCCGCCATGCTTCCCGGAACCAAGATGACCTATATGGGCATGGAAAATCCCAAGGACCGGGTGGACGTCATCGCCTGGCTTAAGGTGACGACCACGCCGCCGGCCTCGTAGGATTGGAGCCGATCAATGGTGGCGCATCATCCGGCGGTCATGTCGGTGGGCCATGTGATGGCCGATCATACAGCCGGCGCCGGCCCCGAGCAGGGCGTGATGACCGGCCATGTGCCCCGCCACGCCGCCGATAACGGCGCCTTTCAGACAGCCGCGCGCCTGGGCGGCGCCCGCGCCGAGGGAGAGGGTCAGAGCCATCA
>JAYUBD010000343.1:0-5738 GCA_043740995.1 Caulobacteraceae bacterium
CGGTCGCCCGGGGCGTTCGCGGCCAAACATATCAAGGTTCTCGGATTGAAGGAAAAGGTCATGGCAAAGATTCGCGTGGCGGTTGTTGGGGTTGGAAACTGCGCGAGCTCGCTTGTCCAGGGCGTGGCCTATTATCGCGCCGCCAACGACAATGCGGCGGGCGTGATGCACTGGAATCTGGCCGGTTATGAGCCGACCGATGTTGAGTTCGTGCTTGCCTTCGATATCGATGAGCGCAAGGTCGGGATCGATCTCGCCCAGGCGATATTCGCCAAACCCAATTGCACGGCGGTGTTCGCGGAGGTGCCGAATGCCGGCGTGACGGTCCGGATGGGGCCGGTGATGGACGGCATGGCCGAACACATGGAGCACATGCCGGCTGATCGCAGCTTCGTTCGATCGCGCGCGCCCGAGCCCAACCAGGCTGAGATCGTTGCGGCGATCAAGGACGCCCGGGTCGATGTGCTGGTCAATTTCCTGCCTGTGGGCTCCGAAGACGCCACGCGTTTTTACATGGAGTGCGCCCTTGAGGCCGGAGTCGGCGTTGTCAACTGCATGCCGGTGTTCATCGCCAGCGATCCGCAATGGGAGGCGCGCTTTCGGGCGCGGGGCCTGCCGATCATCGGTGACGACGTCAAGGCGCAGTTCGGCGCGACCATCGTCCATCGCGCGCTGACCAATTTGATGCGCCAGCGCGGCGTGCGCATGGACCGCACCTATCAACTGAACACAGGGGGCAATACCGACTTCCTCAACATGATGGATCGTGGGCGGCTGCTGTCCAAGAAAATCTCCAAAACCGAAGCCGTGCAATCGGTGATGGCTCAGCGCCTGGCTGACGAAAACATCCATGTGGGTCCCAGCGACTATGTGCCGTGGCTCAACGACAACAAGCTGTGTTTCCTGCGGCTTGAAGGCGCGCTGTTCGGCAATGTGCCGATGAATATCGAGGTAAGGCTGTCGGTGGAAGATTCGCCGAATTCCGCCGGCGTGGTGATCGACGCCATTCGGTGCTGCAAGGTCGCCCTCGACCGGGGTGTCGGCGGGGTCCTGATCGGCCCATCAGCATTCTTCTGCAAACACCCGCCGGAGCAGTTCACCGACGACGAGGCCTGTCGGATGACCGATCAGTTCATCGATTTGCAGAGCCGCGTCGCCGCCGAATAGGGGGCTGTTGCGTGAAAAGGGCGCCCGCGTGAAGGGGTTGATCGTCGCCGCCGGCCTGGGATCAAGACTGAGGTCGATCGCGCCGCTCAAGCCCTTGGCCAAGGTCAATGGCGTCCCGCTGATCGAGAGCATCATCCTGGCGGCGCGCCAGGCCGGGCTCAGTGAAATCGTGGTGGTGACCGGCTATCTGGGCGACCAGATGGAGGCCTTCCTCAAGCATCGCGCCGCCGGCTTCGGCGTTCCCATCCGAACCGTTCGAGCCGCCGACTGGACGCTCGCCAATGGTCACTCGGTGGCGGCCGCCGAGGCCGAACTGGGAGATTCTTTCGTATTGATGATGGCCGATCATTTGTTCGATCCGACCCTGTTGCGCGATTTATTGGCGGCGGGGCCGATCACCGACGGCGTCGTGCTTGCGATCGATCGGCGGCTCGACAATCCTTTGGTGGATCTGGAAGACGTCACCCGGGTTGCGACCGACGCCGCCGGACGGATCACGCGAATTGGCAAGATGATCGACCCCTATGACGCCTTCGACACTGGTGTTTTCCTGGCCAGCCGCGCGCTGATCGTCGCCATCCGCGCGGACATCGCCGCCGGTGGCCAGGGATCGATCTCCGCCGGGATGACCCGACTGGCGCGGGATGGACGGGCCGGCACATTTGATATCGGCGACCGGTTCTGGCTCGATGTCGATGACGCGACGGCCTGGCAACACGCCGAACGGCTGATGGCCTGATCGCGCCGTCGAACCGCCGCGAGCCTCAAGATCCCGCGACGCGCGACCGATCGGCCCAGCAGGCATGGGTGCCGCTGCAAAGTTTGTGTGGCAGGGCGATGCGGCAGACCGGACCCGCCTCGATTCGGGCGGCATCGAGCAGGATGCATTCGGAGCGCCCGGTGTTCTCGTCGGTGACGAAGCTGACCAGATAGCCGTCGTCTTCGGCCTTGGCGCCGATTCGGGGCGCGAACGGCGCCTCGCTGGCATAGCGACCAGGACCGAGATCATAGGTCCAGCTTTCGCCCGTCATCAGATCGTTTTTGACAAACCCGGTAAACAGGAACCAGCCGGGCGCGCTGACCGTGGAATAGCCGTAGCGATAGGGCCGTCCGGCATAGGCGCCGTTGATCATCCCGAACTCCATGATCCGGTCATCGAGCCGCTGTTCGCGGGTCGAGCCATCGACCAGATTAAAGCGCCAGCGATGCAGCCTGGGCCGAAAGCTGTGTTCGTCGAGATAGGCCATCATCGGGCCAAATCCCGGCGGCGCATCGGCGATCGGCCTGGGCATCGGCTCCTCCTGGAAATAGCCGTCCAGAATCACCTCGTCGCCGTCCTCGTAGGCATTCAACCAATGCAGCACATAGGTCGGGGCGGCTTCGAACCATCGCACGGGCCCGCCGCGGCGGGGGATTAGGCCAAACCGGGACGGCAGGCCCTCATGCAGACGTATCGCATGAATATTGCGCTTCAACAGTTCGGTGTCCCAGAACACCGGCAGGTCGTTGACAATCGCATAGTGCTCGGTAAACGCCATGTCGTGCGGCAGGCGCGGCCCCGGCAGGTCAATGGCCTGCAGCAGGACCAGCCGGTTCTCGGCATCGACCAGCCCATAGTGCAGATAGGGCGCGTGCTTGGAATAGTTGAAGAACATCAACTCGCCGGTGTGCTCGTCCACCTTGGGGTGCGCCGATATTCCGTCAATGGGCACCCAGCTCTCCACCCCCAGCGTCCGTAGAGTCAGGGGGTCCATGCGATAGCCTTCGCCGCATTGGTAAAAGGTTGATAGGGCCTGCCCAGCATGCACCACGATGTCGGTGCTGGAGGAATCCTTCAAGGCGCCGTGCGCGCCGAAGCCGGGACGTCGGGCCAGACTCACCGGATCAGCGAGGCCGCCCCATAGCGAGCCGGCGGCTTCCTGTTCGGCGGCAAAGCCACGGGTCCGCACGAACCGGTTGCGATAGCTGGCCTTGCCATCCTGAAACTCGATCTGGTGGATCATGCCATCGCCGTCGAACGGGTGGAACCGGCCGAGCGGCTGATGGATCTGGTTCTCGGTATTGCGCAGATAGACGCCGTCGATATCCGTGGGAATCTCACCCTCGATGACGGTCAGATCGGTGGCGTCGACTTCCTCATGCAGCGGCGTCCAGGCCCCGTTAAGATAAGGATGGTTGCTGGCCTCAAGACTGGTCACGATGGGCGCCAGGCGGGTCACGTTCATGGTTTCGCTCTCCTTGCCAGATCGCCAATAGCGGCCAGATCGCTCCCGGCCAAGTCATCGCTGACATAGAGCGGCGCTGAAACGTCGGGGTCCCCGCCTTCGCGGAGAAGGCGGATATTGGCGGGCGGATAGACTCCCAAACCCGTTTTCCCCGCGACGGCGGGGATCGAAATTCGAACGGCGTCAAACCCCGTGGAATGCCTTCCACATCGGGTGGCAGTCGAACAGGCTGTGGCCCTGGCCGCCCAGGCGCGACTTCTCAGGATCGATGTCGCCCTCGGCGAACGGGAATACCCCGTAGGCGTGCATCAGCTGGGCGAACCGCGGCGGATTGCGGGCCAGGACTTCGGGGCTGACAGCGTTCCGGAAGTCCGACTGGGTCTGCAGATGACCGCGGCAGAAGTCGTAGAGCAGGGTCATGCGCAGGCCCGGATCGGTGCGCGGCAGAGCCATGTGCCAGGTATTGGCCGCCCAGATCACCGCCGAACCGGCCGGCGCGATGACCGGAACCATTTCCGCCGCCATTTGGCGCATCTCGCCCGGCGTGGGTTCGCGGCGAAACACGTGGCTGCCGGGCAGGAAGGCGATGGGGCCGCTGCCCGGTTCATAGTCGTTGAGCAACAGATTAATGTTGGCGGTCTGCGGTTGGTCCGCATAGACCGGCGTGATCTTGTCGCCATTGTCGTTGTGGATGGCCAATGTCGCGCCGCCCGGTCCCTTCACCATCGCATCGGCGAGGCTGAGGATGGCATCGAAGCCAACCAGGTAGGTGATCAGGCCCAGCAGCACCGGATTGGTTAACAACGGTTCGAAAATGGGATCCTCAAACAGCACGAAGCGCATGAACTGGCCCAAGGGGTGTTTGGAGCCCAGATGAGTGGCGCCGGATTGCGCGTCCGGCGCGATCCCGGTTCGACGCGCCGAGACCCGTAGCACCGCCTCGCGCAGAGCCTCGATATAGGCGGGTGGGGCGACTTTTTCCGGCGGGACGACCGTGTAGCCGTAGAGAGCGAGGTCGGCGATATGGGAATCCAGCCCCAGGGCCTTCAATTGCGGATAGAGGTGCTTGACCCGCCGTTTTTGGTTCAGAAAGGGCGTGGATTCATAGTCCAGGCGCCGGGCCGGCGCGCGGGTGGTCTCGGCGGCGGCCGCCTTCTCGTCGATCATCTGCTGGTTCCTTCGCCCGTCGCCGGCAGGAGGGCGCGGGGGTCGCGGGCGTTGACGTGGCCTACATTGCGGGCGCTCATACGGTAGCCGACCAGGTCGCGTAGCGTCTCGGAAAATCCGGCGGCCCGCTCGCGCGACACCGCCAGCATCAAATTCTCCTGCTGACGCATGCAGCCGGCGCAATAGTTGATGGTAAGCGCCCAACGGCGCTGGTCGGATAGATTGGCGCCGCCGCCATGGTGGCAGGTCCCTAGCACGAAGCAGACCGAACCCTTCGGCATCACCGCCGGGATCGAGACGTGGTCCCCGCGCGGGTCGGGCGCCGGAATCGACCGATGGCTGCCTGGCACGATGCGGGTCGCGCCGTTCTCCTCGGTGAAATCAGTAAGCGCCCACATGGTGTTGCACACCAGATGCTTGTGCGGCATCGCGATATCGTAGAGCTCATCGTCGCGGTGGATCGGCTGGGCGCGCTCGCCGGCCGCGATCACCGCCGTGCCCATGGTCGAGAGCAGCATGTCGACGCCCAGGACGCCACGCAGCACCGGCAGCAGGTTGGGGTGCGCGGCGACTCGGCGCCAGACCTCGCCCTGGTTGAGCAGGTCAAAATAGCGGACGGTCTTGTAGCCGACAAAGGCATTGCCTTTCAGCGAGGGCGGCTCGACCGCTTCCAGGCGCTCGATCTCGGCGACGATCTCGTCGCACAGCGCCTCGCTGATCGCGCCCGGCATGATCGAATAGCCCTGGTTCTCCAGGTTGGTGATGTGGCTGGCGGGGTCGATCACGCGATGGCCTCGAAATTGCTGCGCCCGCCCGCGGTCATGCCGGCGTCGACCACCAGGTCATGGCAATTGACATAATGCCCCTCATCGCTGGCGAGAAACAGCGCGGCGGCGGCGATGTCTCTGGGCAGGCCGGACTTCTGGATCGGTGTGGCTTTGGCGAGATTGCGCTCCAGCTTGGCCATCGACGCCTCAAGATGGCCCTCCGCCATCGTCGCCGCCCGGTCGGATCCGCCAAAAAAGATCGGGGTGGCGATGCCGCCGGGCGAGATGCAGTTCACCGACACGCCGTGTCGACCCAGTTCCATGCCGGCGAGCTTGGTCGCCTGAGTCACCCCGGCCTTGGCGATGGAATACAGATAGCCGCCCATATGGGTGCGCAGCGCCGCCACCGAGG
>JAYUBD010000344.1:0-1675 GCA_043740995.1 Caulobacteraceae bacterium
GCGATCTGGGCGGCGTAGCCGACCACGTCAACGGCCGTTTCCCCGTCCTTGCTGAGGTCGGACCCGCGCGGATAGGACCAGACCACTACCGCCAGCCCACTGGCCTTGGCTTCCTCGGCATGGGCGCGCAGCTGGCCGAACATCTCCAGCTGGTGCGCCGAGCCCGGATAGATGGTGAAGCCGATGGCACAGCAGCCCAACCGCAGGGCGTCCTGCACACTACCGGTCAGCGCTTGGTCGGGATCCTTCTCAGCCATGAGGACATCGTCGTCATTGACCTTCAGGATCAGCGGCACTTCGCCGGCGAAATCGCGCCCACCGGCCTCCATGAAGCCCAAAGGCGCGGCATATGCGTTGCAGCCCGCCTCGATTGCGAGTTCGAAATGATAGCGCGGATCGTAGGCATCGGGGTTGGGCGCGAACGAGCGCGCAGGCCCATGCTCGAATCCCTGGTCCACCGGCAGGATGACCAGCTTGCCAGTCCCGCCAAGCCGGCCGTGGTTGAGGATGCGCGACAAGTTGGTAAGTGTTCCGACATTCTCCGCCCCGTACCAACTCAGGATTTCTTTCACGCGATGAGTCATGATTGGAGCTTTGGCTTTAGGGAATTGGTCACCAGGCGGCAGCCGGCAGGATGAAGGCCCGCACCGCCTTGGCGAAGCCTTCCTCCTGGCTGTTGTCAGTCACGGCGGTGGCCTGAACCTTCACCTCGGCGCTGGCGTTGCCCATGGCGATGGAGAAGCCGCTCTTGCGGAACATCAGTAAGTCGTTGGGCATATCGCCGAGAGCGACGACCACCTGGCCCTTGTTGGCGAAGGGATCGGTCATATCGAGGATGTGATTCGCCGGTCGCTTGGCGCTGACGACCGCGCCAAGCAGGCCTTGGGCGGCCGCCTCGCTGGCGACGACGAGCGCGTGATCGTTCGAGACACCGGCGAACTTCACCGCATTCGCCAACTAGGCGTCGGTGAAGGCGTGGGGGGTGTGACCTCGTCCATCGACAGCATGCTTTCGATTACCGTGCGCATGTGCGGAACTGCCGAATCCCGAAATAGTTCTGGATAATCGACGCTGAACGGCTTGATCACCGTGCGTGACGGATCCGGCAGCAGGTGGAGGCCGAAAAAGGTGAACAGGACTTCGCTCATGCAGGTCGTTCTCCGCGTCCTTGAGCCCAGAACAGATCTACGGGCGCCGCCATCCGCAACGAGGCGGCGCCGATTGCAGTTTCCGGTCGGGGCTCGTGGCCGATCGACCGTCCGAGAACATCTCGCTGCTTCGCGCCCTTGATGGTCAGCATGGCGCTACGGCTCCAGACCCTCGCGCCGTGCGTCAGCGTCCCGCGGGCCGCCGCGGTGTCGGACCTCCGCTCGCGTCGGCGAAATTGTCCCAAGTGGGCTCTGACATCTTCTGGCTCCCGGTGGGACGGGTCTGGTTTCATCGATCACACGGCCGATTAACCCCGTTCAGCACTACGCTGACACCACTCGCTTCGTCACTATCGGTCCCGCCCTCAACGACTTTGCATAACTGTCTTAAGCCCTGATCCCTTGTCTGCAGCCTCACTAGCCTTTCATACAGGCGACGATGCCGCGGATGACATTCCCCGTCTCCTGCACGTCGCGCACCGCCACCGTGTCGATGCCGGCCGCGCGGACAGGATCGTCATTACCGC